>CAZJCN010000235.1:0-4528 GCA_964544195.1 uncultured Phycisphaeraceae bacterium
TAAGAAAAAGGCGAAGAAAAAACTTCGGAGGTACATCGAGAGCCACGACCACGCGATCCGGCAGAAGGCTGAGATCATGGTGGACCACTTCCACGAGCAGGTAATCGGGCGGCGCAAGATCGGCGGGCAGGCCCGAGCGATGGTGATCTGCAGCGGCATCCAGCGGGCGATCCAGTATTTCCACGCGATGTCGGCGTACCTGACCGAGCGCAAGAGCCCGTACAAGGCCATCGTCGCATTCTCCGGTGAGCACGAGGATGGTGGCCGGCAGGTGACCGAGGCGTCGCTCAACGGGTTCCCCAGCGCCCAGATTGAGAAGAAGTTTCAACAGGACCCGTATCGGTTCCTGATCGTCGCGGACAAGTACCAGACCGGCTACGACGAGCCGCTGCTGCACACGATGTACGTGGATAAGCAGCTATCGGGCATCAAGGCGGTCCAGACGCTCTCCCGGCTGAACCGGGCACACCCGGAGAAGACCGACACATTCGTGCTCGACTTCATGAACGATGCCGACACGATCACGACGGCTTTTGAGCCGTATTATCGCACCACAGTACTCAGCGAAGAAACTGATCCCAACAAGCTGCATGACCTCAAGGGCACCCTGGACGGCTACCAGGTCTACGCACCCGAGCAGGTGCGACAACTGGTCGAACTGTTCCTAGGCGGTGCGGACCGTGACAAGCTGGACCCGATCCTCGATGCTTGTGTGGCGGCCTACAACAGCGACCTTGATGAGGATGGGCAGGTCGACTTCAAGGGCAAGGCCAAGGCGTTCGTGCGGACCTACCAGTTCCTGGCATCGATCCTTCCGTACACGAACCGCGACTGGGAAGAGTTGTCGATCTTTTTGAACTTCCTTATCCCCAAGTTGCCGGCCCCGATCGAGGAAGATCTGTCGAAGGGCATTCTCGAATCCATCGACATGGATAGCTACCGCAACGAGGTGAGGGAAACTCTGAAGCTGACACTGGCTGACGAGGATGGCATGATCGACCCCGTCCCCATTGGTGGCGGTGGGCGCAAACCCGAACCGGAGTTGGACCGGCTGAGCAACATCATCAAGGCGTTCAACGACCAGTTCGGCAACATCGACTGGAAGGACGCTGACCGCATCCGCCAGGTTATCACCAAGGAAATTCCAAGCAAGGTCGCGGCCGACAAGGCATACCAGAACGCCATGAAGAACAGCGACAAGGCGGCAGCACGGCTGGAGCACGACCGGGCGCTTCAGAGGGTGGTCATCGGCATGCTGGCCGACCACACGGAGCTGTTCAAGCAATTCAGCGACAACCCCAGCTTCAAGAAGTGGCTCGCGGACACGATCTTCTCGGTAACCTACGAGGATAGCGCCGCTTAACTTAACTAGCGAGAGATGTCTGCAGCGAATTGAGAATTGGCCACTGCTTGCGCTGGTCAGTCCATCGCGGGATCGCGGCGATCGCCCGCATATCCCGCTCGGTGATCGGGTCGTCGCCGCTTTGGACGAGTGGCAGGTTCAGCAGTTCTTCTTGGATATCCGGCGCGAGGTGTAGCAGATTCATGATCTGCGTCATCCGCGGCTGCGTCACGTGGGCGAGACGGGCGAGTTCAGACATGCTCGCAACTTCACCGTTGGCGAGCATCTGGTCGAAGCGGATCGCCAAGGCCATCAGTTTCGAGATGCGAGGGATGCGACCTGTTGGGGGCGGTGGCTTGGGAGGCGTGCCCGGCATGATGACCTTACGGCGTGTCTTGCGGGCGAAGTGGATTTCGTGGGTGACAGTTGTCATGCGGCCTGCTCCAGTCGACGGTCGATGAGCGACCGGATGCTCGTGGGGCGGAAAGTGACCGACACGGTGCCGGCCTGCCCGTCATAGTCCACCGTGGCGATCAACAATTTCAGAAGCCGTGCCTGCTCGCGGGGGATCAGGTTCTTCCATAAGTCCTCGAACTCAGCGAGAGCAGTTTGGGCATCCGCGTGCGTAACGATCTCATTACCGAGTTCGTGCACCCGGGCTTTGAGTTGTGGCTCTTGCCGGTTCGCATCGGCAAGCCGGGTGTGCAGATCGGCGATACGTGATGTGGTCTCGTCATCTGAGCGACCACTGGCGGCCAGACGCTGCAACTCGCGGCTGTCACGGCCCAGTTGCTGCCGCAGGTCGTCGAGATCGCGTTGTGCGGCCACCAGTTCGCCCTGGATCGCCGCGTGGGCGTCCGTGAGTACTTGGGCGAGCAACGCTTCGTCGTGGGCCAGTCGGCGTACCTCGTCTACGACCAGGGCCTCGATCTCTTGAGCGGGAAGCGTGTCGGCCGTACAGGCATCGCGACCGTTCTTGATCTCGTGCGTGCAGCGGTAGTATCGGTAGACTCGGCCCTTGCCACGATGGAAGGTGTGGGTCATAGACGTCCCGCACCCCTTGCACCTCAGCAGGCCACGCAGCAATGCGCCGTACTTGTTGCGCACCTCCGCACCGCCGGTTCGTCCATTCTCCTTGAGCTGGTGCTGGACCTTGTCGAACAACTCCCGGTCGATGATCGGCTCGTGCTCACCAGGGTACAGATCGCCCTTGTAGGGCATCTGCCCGGTGTAGATCGGGTTGGTCAGCAGGACGTACAGTGTCGCTTTGTCGAACGGGCGACCGCCAAGTTGCTTTCCCTTCTTGGTGGTGCGGCGCTTGTTCGCCCAGCCGCGCCGGGCCAGCTCCTTGACCACCGGTAGCAGCGCCGCTTCGCGCAGGTACATGCGGAAGATGTCACGGACCTGTGCTGCTTCCTTCGCGTTGATGACCAGGCGAGGGCTTGGCCCCGAGCGATCTACGTCATAACCAAGCACCGGCGCACCACCCGTCCACTTGCCCTTGCGGGCCTGGGCAGCGAGCTTGTCCCGGATGCGTTCGCCGATGATCTCCCGCTCGAACTGGGCGAAGCTGAGCAGGATGTTGAGCGTCAACCTGCCCATCGAGTGCGTCGTGTTGAACTGCTGTGTGACCGATACAAACGACACCCCACCGCGATCAAACGTCTCCATGATGCGAGCGAAGTCCATCAGCGATCGGCTCAGACGGTCAACCTTATAGACGACCACGCAGTCAACCTTGCCGGCGTTGATATGACTAAGCAGGCGTTCAAGGGCGGGCCGTTCCATGCTGCCGCCCGAGTATCCGCCGTCATCGTAGCGGTCGGGCAGCGCCGTCCACCCCTCGGCCTTCTGGCTGGCAATGAACGACTCGGCTGCTTCACGCTGGGCGTCAAGCGAGTTGAACTCCTGGTCGAGGCCTTCCTCGCTCGACTTGCGGGTATAGATGGCGCAGCGCACCTTTGACTTCGCGGGCACCTTCTTCTTGGCTCGACTCATCGCTGCGCCCCCAATCTGAAGAACCGGAACCCGTTCATGTGGCTGCCTGTGATATTCTTCGCAAGTGCCGTCAGCGTTCGGAAGCGTTCGCCATCGCACTCGAAGCCTTGGCCGTCTTCGAGGACTATCGCCCGGATGGTGCGACCTTTGTACTCACGGACCAACGCCGTGCCCGGCGGCGGGATGCGTGGGTCGGTGGGCTTGGCGGGACCCCGTGACACCGGACGGGTGACCGTCACCGTCTCGCCGTTCTGTGGCGGGCAGATGATGGCCTTCGGTGCCATCACCCGCACATCGGCATCGTTGGCCAGTTCCGCAGCTCGTTTGCGGGCGCGTTCCGACAGGTCGCCCTCGGCGTTGGCCTGGATACGCCAAGCGTTCTTGCGTATCAGGTAGGCCCGGTGACGGGTCCGGCAAGGCTGACCGTGCAGTTCCCTGTAGAGGTCGGCCAGTTCGCTGGTCGTCATGTCGTCCAAAGCTTCGAGCTGCGTCGCGATGTCATGCATGAATGTGGCTCCTTTCGTCATGCGTTGCGAGACTCGACCCGTTCACCGGCGATTCCGGGGGTGGGTCGTTGAGCCACACTGAGCCTCGTTTTCGAAGGAAGATCAAGTCCATTCTGCGGCCCGGGCAAAGATGTTTCGTCGGCATCATCATGTCGCGATTGGGTTCCCCGGATGTGGCGAAGCAGGCCAGCGGCGAGAAGGCTGGCGACCTCCTCGCGGCGCTCGCGTTCGGTCATGGTTTGTGGATCGCGGGTCGAGATCATGCAGCCTCCAATGATGGGCGAAAACATGTGGTCCCCTCATTAGTTACCTATGCGACCTGGCGAGGCCGGTCCCGACTTTCCATAACCGAGAGGGCGTGATTCCGAACCGCCCGGCTTCCACTTCGAGCGTAACCTGCCCATAACCCGAGCCTCTGTCTCTGCCCGGTTAAGAGAGACATTTGGCCGAGACGGGCCGATCCGGCGTCACGGACTGCTGATTCGGTTATGGCGTGCGGCGAGTCAGAGACACGGCGTGAAATGGCTGCCGGTCGTAACCCGTTGCGAGAACTGGCGTAGAAAACGAAAACGCCGTCGAGGTGTCTCGGCGGCGTTCTGCGTTAACCGTGGGGCCGGTTGGGTTTGCAACCGACCGACTAATAGCGGGGGCAGGATTCGAACCTGCGACCTCCGGGTTATGA
>CAZJCN010000236.1:0-4497 GCA_964544195.1 uncultured Phycisphaeraceae bacterium
TTGGTCGCGCTCTTGAACCGTGCGTTGCCAAGCCCCCCCTTCCCGCCGGGCGCGATGACCAGGCGTTTACCCAGGTGGTCAAGGTCAGCGATCAGCTCGCCGGTCTCGGCATCATAAACGAGCGTACCGGGGGGCAGGTGGATGACCAGGTCTTCGCCGGCCTTACCCGCACACTGCTTGCGTCCCCCCGGTTGACCGTCCTGCGCATACCAGTGGTGCTTGCCGGAGAAATCCAGCAGCGTGTCCACGTTGGGGCTGGCTTCGAGGATGACCGATCCGCCATCCCCGCCGTCGCCACCGTCCGGCCCGCCTTTGGGGATGAACTTCTCCCGGCGAAAACTGACCGCACCGTCTCCGCCTTTGCCGCTACGGACGAAGATGGTGGCGGAATCGACAAGCATGGCGTTTCGGGAGTGTGTGGGAGTATAAAAAACGGGCGCCCGACAGGACACCCGCGACTGGTATCAGGATGTTGACCTTGCGTCGATCAATCGACGCTTCGGACGTTGACCTTTCGGCCCTGGAACTCGACGATCCCCGGCGCCAGCGCGAAAAGGGTGTCATCGTTGCCGCGTCCGACCTGGTAGCCGGGCTTGAAGTGCGTACCGCACTGGCGGACGATGATCGAGCCGGCCTTGGCGACCTGACCGCCGTAGATCTTGATGCCGCGGTACTGCGGGTTGGAATCGCGGCCGTTCTTGGTTGAACCTTGACCTTTTTTATGAGCCATCACACACCTCGTGGGCTGAGATCGGGGTTTACGGTGTCCGTGTCGAGCCGATCGACCGCATGGGCCGATCCGGCGAGCCAAACATTATATGCGTTTGCCTCCCGGTGGCAAACCCGGCCTGGAGCCTCAGACCGCTTCCTCCTCCGGCTCGAAGATGTCCACGTCCTTCGGCTCCCAGCCCAGCTCTGAGCGGATCGTGGAAATATCGATCAGATTCGTCTGCGATTCGATCGGCCGTTCGACGGGTATATCCGGGAAATAACGGCTGATCAGCTCGGAAACGGTCAGCCCAAGGTGATTGCCGGCACTGGGCAGGTACACGTGATACCCCGGCAGCCGACGCTCGATTGTCGCCCGGATCAGCGACGCACTATCCGGAAACGTCAGGTAGGCAAAGCCTTCATCGACATGCGTCCAGTACCCGGTTCGACGAATCCGACGTTTACCCGGCTCGACCTCCGCAGTCCCTCGCACCAGCAGCGGAAAACGGATCGCGGTCAGCGATCGGTCGGGGTGCCTATAGGCCAGATACTGAAGCATCTGCTCACCAGCCAGCTTACTTAGTGCATAGAGGTTGCCCGGACACGGGGGCGTGCGTTCGCTCAACGGCAGCGTCTTGAGACAGCTTGGCTGATCAAGCTGGGTTATCCGTCGATCCCCGCAGATCACTTGGATCGAACTGGCAAAGACCACGCACCCGACACCGCACTCGATAGCGGACAGGAAGACATGGCTGTTCATCGCCGTGTTTTCCAAGTAAATCTGCTGCTTGGGGATGTCCTTGTCCGGGCTGGCGTGGTTCCCGAGATGGACGACGGCATCGACACCCTCGATCAGCCCGCGGACGGTGTCCTCATCCAGAAGGTCGGCCTGGACAAACCGACACGGCGGGTCTTCGCAAGGCGGCAGACAATCCGTCCCGATCACCTCATGCCCCGCCTCCGTCAGACACGCCAGCGTTCGCCGGCCCAGCCGACCCGAGGCCCCTGTGACTAGCACCTTCATCTGATCACCACAACCTGTGTATCGCTTCCCGGTTCGCTCTGACCGCGACGGTCAAGGCATCAAAGGAGGTTTATACCGTGACCAACGGATTCCGAAAAGAGACCGGGCCCTTCTTAGCTCACCCATCTCTGGGGCAAAGGACCGCAGATGATCGTCGAATCGTTCCGGTGGCTTGGGACGGGGGGCCAGTCCGATAAACAGCCGTCCGGATGATGGTCGAAATCGGCGGTGGCCGTATTGGCAGGCGGGAAGACCGGCCTTATCGGACAGGTGAAATCGGGCCAAGGCAAGGGGCCTAAGACACTTGCGGCCAAGGGGCTGAACCTTTACACTTCCCGGTCGGTGGGAACCCTGTGGCTACGCGCCGGGACGTCGGATACGTCCGGCCTAAAGCCGGTTTCCCGCTTCCTGCTGTTACAGCGCGTCCCGCGCACCATGCTTTGACACCTGGGAGGCTTCGCTTTGTTCACCCGACATTATCTCGCTGTGGCCGTGGTGGTCTGTGGTCTGGCTGCGGGATTGCCCGCGCTGCTCGCTCAAGAAAACGGACCGACCGCTTCCGAACTCTACGAACAGGGTGTCGCCTTGTTCGAATCCGGCGACCTGGAAGCGGCTCGTAACACGCTGCGTCGCGTTGATCCGATGCAGCTTCCCAAGGAATCGCGTCTGAAGTATTACGACACGATCAAGACGATCGACCAGACGCTCAACGCCCCGGCTGTTCAGCTTGCTGAAGAAGCGGCCGACACCGCGGAAGCCGCCGAAGCGGAGGCCGAGCAGGTCGAAGCGCAGGTTGATGCCGCCGAAGCCGAACTTCAGACCGACGCCGAAGCCGCTACGGAAGACGTCGCAGAAGAAGCGACCGCCGAAGCCGAAGCGACTGTTGAAGAAGAAGCCGAAGCCGTTGCTGAAGTCGAACAGCCCGAAGAGGCCCCGGCCGCCAAGCACCCGTCTCAGCTTCTCTGGGAAGCCGATCAGGCGATGGCGGAAAACCCCTCTCTGGCCGCTTCGCTTTATCAGGCCGTGCTGGACGATCCGCGTACCGATGAGCTGACCGCTTCGCAGGCCAAGGCCCGAATGTTGCAGGCTCAACGCCTGGCCGAGCCGGCGATCAACGAGGCACTCGAACACCTCGACCTGGCAACCGAAGCATTGGAAGCCGGCCGGTATGACGTGGCCGCGAATCACGTCGCCGCCGTGCAGTCCAGCGGTGTGGTGCTGGGTTGGCGTGAGACTGACAGACTGAATCGGCTGATCACCTCGATCCAGGCCCACGAGACCGTCATCCCCGACGAACCGGTCGAACCGGCTGAGGAAGTCAAGGAACTGCCTAGCTACGAGGCCCAGGCCGAACCGGCACCGGAAGCCGACGTGGCCCCGGTCGCCACGGTCGTTGATGCGGAACCGGTCAGCGCCCCGACCGAAGCCGAAACCGAACAAGCTCAGGTGGAGCAGGCCGAAGCGGAAGCACAGGCCCCGTCCGAAGACCTGTTGCTGCAGGTCCGTTTGGGCTACGCTCAGCAGAAGATCGCCGAAGCCGATCGGGCTCAGGCCGACGGCCAACTGCGTCTGGCGATCGAGCTGTACAAGCAGGCGCTTGAGCTGGACCCGGACAACGCGGAAGCGAAGCAGAAGCTCGACGCGGCCATCGCGTTGCAGAACAAGGCACTGGTGCCTCAGGGTCTGGTTGACGAGATCGTCAAGCGTGAACAGGTCAAGGCTCAGGAGGTGACCGCCGAATTCAATCGCGCGATGAACCTGGCGCGTCAGCGTGTCAGCGAACGGGATTTTGCATCGGCATTCGACGCGGTCGCCGACGCCAAGATCGTGCTCGATCGAAACCAGCGTTTCCTCCCGCCGGAGACCTACCGCGGCCTGCGCAGCGAAGCGGAAACCCTCGCGGCCGAGATCGAGGCCCGGCGTGCTCAAGCCGCCGCCGAAGCCGTCAAGCAGCAGGAATCCGAGCAGGCCCGCAAGGAAGCCGAGGCCCGCAAGGCTGTCGAGAAGCAGAAGGACGAAGAGATCCAGAGCCTGCTTCGGCGTGCGTTGGATCTGCAGCGTGACATGAAATACGACCAGGCTCTGGACCTGCTGGATCAGGCGCTGTTCCTCGACCCCAACGACGTGGCCGTCAACGCCATCAAGGAGATGATCGAAGAGGCGAAGATCCTCGTCGAATCCCGGGAGATCCGTCGGCGTCGGGACCTGGCCCGTGCCCGTCAGAGCAACATCAACGACGAAACCGCGATCCCCTACGAGGAGATCATGACCTACCCGGCCGACTGGCCGCAGATCACCTACACCCGCCTCAGTGGGTTGGATGAGAACGCCGGCGAGACCGAGGCCGACCGCGAAACGGCCAACCGCCTCAAGCAGGCCGTGCCCATCAACTTCGAGGCCAATCGGCTGGCCAACGTCATCGACTACCTGCGGAACACCACCGGTGCCAACTTCTTCGTCAACTGGCCGGTGCTGGAAGCCGCGGGCGTCGATCAGGACACTCTGATCACCCTCAACCTCACCAATGTTCCCGCCGAGCAGGCCCTGGAGCTGGTCCTTCGGCAGGTCGGCAGCGAGTTCGACCCGATCGGCTACTCCATCATCGACGGCATCGTGACCATCTCGACCGTCCGTGACCTGTCCCGCACGACCGATATCCGGGTCTACGACATCCGTGACCTTCTCGTGCAGATACCCGACTTCTACAACGCCCCGAGCTTCGACCTCAACGAAGCCCTGAGCAACACCAACTCCGGCGGCAG
>CAZJCN010000237.1:0-4496 GCA_964544195.1 uncultured Phycisphaeraceae bacterium
TGATGATCAGGCTGGAGATGAGGTTGTTGAACAGGTTCTGCGCCCCGAAGCCGATACCGATGGCGACCGCACCGCCCAGCACGGTGAAGATGGTGGTGGGGATGCCGGCAATCGGCATGGCTGCAAGGATGATGATCACCACCAGCGTGTTGAAGACGATGGTTTGGATCACCGCCGCCGCGTGTGAATCGATCCGCTGGATGCGAGCCAACCGGTATCGCACCATCTTTGCGATGCGTTTACTGATCCAGACCCCGATCAGGATGATCAACAGTGCCAAGACGATCTGGTTGAGCTTGATCGGGCTGCCGCTGGCGCTGAATAGCTCGGCGTTCCAGATCGTTTGCAGCACCTTGGCCAGCGACCAAGGGTCTTCTTGCTCGGTTAATGGGGGGGGGGAGGGAGCGGGCGCGGGAGAATCAGGTACTACAGCAGACTCCAGCACCGGAGGGGCTTCCAGTTCCGCCGTGTTCTCCGGCTGGGTACTGTCACCGGTCGCAGATTCGACTGTTGCTGTGACATTTAAATCGTGGGGTGACGGTTCGCTGGGTTGGGCGGTACATAAACAGACCCACGCCAGCAGGATGAATGCCGTCATGACCGGTATGGTGACTATGTGCTGTAAGGGGTAGGGGAGTCTAAGTCGGAAAGGAGTCACATTCATATCTAAGTTATAACCTCGCGAGTCTCAACAAGAAAGCGACAACGCGTCTGCGCGATGTTATGGGCGTATTTCTTTTTACAAGGTGGGCACCTACAATACCATGCATGAAAACATTACGCGTTGCCTCTCTTCAGTATTACATCCGTCCTGTTGAGCGCTTTGAGCAGTTTGCCGATCAGGTGGAGTCATTGGTCTGGACCGCCAAGGATTATCATGTCAAGCTACTGGTGTTCCCCGAATATTTCACCGCTCAGCTGCTGACTTTGAACAATATCCGCATGCCCATCAAGGATCAGATCCGCCATCTGGCTAAGTACGAAGATCGTATCGTGACGCTGATGAAGCGATTAGCAAAGGAAAGCGGGTTGTATATCGTCGGAGGCACATTGCCGGCGATGGATCCGCCCGACGAGGTGACCGTTTATAACGAATGTTACCTGTACAGCCCCAACGGCGACTGGGATGTTCAGGGCAAGCTGCACATGACCCGATTTGAAAAAGAGGAATGGATCGTCAGCCCTCATAAGAAACTGAAGATCTTTGATACCGAGATTGGTAAGCTGGCGATTACGATCTGTTACGATGTCGAATTCCCGGAACTGGCTAGGGCGGCCGCCCGACAGGGAGCCTATTTGCTGATCGTTCCGAGCTGTACGGATGATCGTCAGGGGTTCTTAAGAGTCAGATACTGTGCCCAGGCACGAGCGATCGAAAACCAGATGTATGTCGTCCACTCCTGTACCGTAGGGTCACTGCCCATGGTCCCGGCTGTATCGCTGAACTACGGCCAGGCATCCATTCTCACACCCAGTGATTTCGCATTCTCCCGAGACGGGATCCTGGCCGAGGGTGTGGCTAACCAGGAGAGCATGGTTATCGGGGAACTGGATATGGATCGTATCGTACAAACTCGCGAGTCCGGTACCGTGTTGCCGCTGCACGACAGTGTTACAACAGCGGAAGTGACCTCGAACTTAGAAATCATCTCTTTATGACAAGCAAAAAACCGCCTTCCGGCATTATCGTCCGACAAGCTTGCCCGAACGATTTCGACGAGATCATTGAAATGGGCACCCTCATATATTCCGTGGAGGGTGCCTGGTCACGGAAGCATCTTGAGTCCCATCACCGCATCTTTCCCCAAGGACAACTGGTAGCAGTGGATCAACAGACCGGACGAGTGGTTGGGTCCGCCTCCAGTCTGATCGTCAAATGGGATGATTACGATTTTCAGGGCAGTTGGAAGGACTTCACCGACCATGGCATGTTTACCAATCATGATCCTGTGAACGGGCGGACCTTGTACGGGGCTGACGTCATGGTGCATCCCGAACAGCAGGGGAGGGGAATCGGCAAGCTCATATACAAAGCACGACGTGACCTGACCCGAACATTGGGCCTGATGCGGATCCGTGCTGGCGCCAGACTCCGAAATTACGGGAAATACCAGCACCTGATGACGCCTGAAGAATACGTCAAGAAAATCATACTTGGTGAACTGGGAGACCCAACGCTATCGTTCCAGATCAAACAGGGATTTCGTGTGATCGGTGTGGTACGCGATTACCTGCACTGTGACGAAGCGAGTTGCGGGCACGCAGCTGTGATCGAATGGGTGAATTACCAGGTTGCACAGAGAAAAGATACCTACGGCCGAAACCCCGAATACGGCAAGCCACGTAAACGATTTCACCCTTAAATATTCAGATATGCACCTGCAGTGGTGGCGTGCGAACCTGCCGTCTATGGCCTAGAATCGCGGCGTGGGCACCGTCGAGGCAGACAACCTGAGCAAGACTTATCGCGTGGCGGACAAGCAGCCGGGGTTGGGCGGCACACTCCGGCATTTTCTGCATCGAAGATACCGGGAAGTGCATGCGGTCCGGGATGTGTCATTTTCCATTGAGCCGGGCGAGGTCGTGGGCTTCCTCGGACCGAACGGCGCGGGCAAGACTACGACGTTGAAAATGCTCACCGGCCTGGTCCACCCCACAGCCGGGCGGGTGCGTGTGCTGGACCACGTCCCGTTCAAGCGTAAGCCCGACCTGCTACGACAGATCACGCTGGTGATGGGGCAGAAACAGCAGATGATCTGGGACCTGCCCCCGAGCGAATCATTACGCATCAACGCCGCGGTCTACGGCATCCCTGAACAGGAAGCCAGGCATCGGACCGACGAACTGGCCGAGATGCTTTCGATCAAGGACGAGCTGACCCGTCCGGTCCGCAAGCTGTCGCTTGGTGAACGGATGAAGTGTGAGTTGATGGCTGCGTTGCTGCACCATCCCCGGGTGCTGTTTCTCGACGAACCGACGCTCGGGCTGGATGTCAACGCGCAGACCGCGGTGCGGTCGTTCCTGCGAGAATACAACCGACTGCACGGTGCCTCGATCCTGTTGACCAGCCATTACATGGCGGATATCACCGCCCTGTGTGACCGGGTGATCATGATCCATCACGGCAGCCTTATCTACGACGGACGACTGGAAGGCGTGGTGGAACGATTCGCCCCATTCCGGGAAGTCAAGCTGGAGCTGGAACGCGAGGCCGACCGCTCCACGATCGCGCGGTACGGTGAAGTGGAATCGATCGAAGGCCGACTGGTCAGGTTATTGGTGAAACGGGAACACCTGACCACCACGGTGGACCGCCTGTTGGCTGAGCAATCCGTGACGGACATGACCATCAGTGACCCGCCGATCGAGGAGGTTATCCGCCGGGTGTTTGACTTGGAATCGGAAGGTCATCGGGTTGAGCAGCAGGGGGTTGCGACTGTATGAGACCGGCGGCATCCATCCTGACCTGGCCTCGTCGTCTGCGTGTGATACTCGGCGTTCACTTCGCGGAGATGCTTCAGTACCGCGCGGAGATCGCGTTGTGGGCTGTGGCGACGATGCTCCCGCTGATCATGATGGGCGTCTGGTCACAGGCGGGAGAGTCCGGGCGGTTTGAGTTTACGCGTATCGAGGTGTTCCGGTACTTCATCGCCGTGTTCATGGTCCGACAAGTCACGGTGATCTGGGCGATTCATCATTTTGAATGGCTGGTGGTCTCGGGCCGACTCAGCCCGTTGCTGCTGCACCCGATCGATCCCTGTTTACGCATCATGCTGATGCACTTGAGTGAGCAGACCAATCGCGTCCCTTTCGCCATGTTGATAGTGGGTGTGTTTTTCATTTTGTATCCCGAAACCATCCGGGGAGATGAAACCTTGGAGGTCTGGTGGCCCGGATGGGACAAGTTGGCACTGGCGGTCTTGGCGTGTTACGTCGCGTTCATCCTGCGATTTTTCATGCAGTACACGTTATGCATGGCGGCGTTCTGGCATGAGCGCGTCGCCGCGATGGACGCCATCATCTACCTGCCGTACATGTTCCTGTCGGGGTTGGTCTATCCGTTTGAAGCGCTGCCGGAAGCGGCTCGACAGGCGTTGCTCTGGACGCCGTTTCCGTACATGGTCTGGTTTCCCGCCACTCTGGCTGTCGGAGGCGATGTGCCGCTGATCCGAGGTTTCACCACCCTGTTTGTCTGGTCGGTCGTGTTCTTCGGTCTGTACCGCTTTCTCTGGCACAAGGGGCTGAAGCATTATTCCGCGATGGGGGCGTGACGGATTGATCGAAGACCAGCCGGCGTGTCGCGACGGCATTCAGCATGGATGATTGGGCGTGCGTAAATATCTGAACATCCTGCGCATCTTCTGGTCCGCGTCGGTCTCGGCCGAGATGGAGTATCGCGTCAATTTCATGATGGCTGCGTTTTCCAGCCTGGTCACACTGGCCGGGACGGTGCTGATGCTGTTTCTGTTCTACCGCACGGGTTACGAGATGGGCGG
>CAZJCN010000238.1:0-4491 GCA_964544195.1 uncultured Phycisphaeraceae bacterium
ATCTCCCCGAAGGTCGGCCCGACATCGACGAACAGATCACGGAAGTCAAGACGACAGCATTATGGTGGGTATTCCACCCCAGCCGAGCCGCGCTGGCGATCACGGTGGCGTCCCTGGTCGCGGCCCTGCTGGTCGGGTGGTACGTCAAGCCATCGTGGAGCATCCAGCACACCGCCTTGGACGTCCATGCCAACGAACAGGGCGAACTGATCTACACCGTGCGTGGTAAACCCGTGAAACTCAAACAAGCGGTTTCAGCGGATCAGGCCCACCTGACACCGGAAAAGCTCGCCGCCCTGCCACCCGGCGAGTTGCCGGAGGTGACCAGTGAAATCGTCGTCAGCGAAGAAATCGTCGACGGCGAGCCGACGCCGGTCTATCACCGGGTCACGGTGGCCCGGCACTGGGGGGCATGGTCATTGCTCCCGGCCGCGTTCGCGATCACGATGTGCCTGTTGACTAAAGAACCGTTGACCGCACTGTTCGGGGGGATCGTCGTCGGTGCGTTGATGCTGCAGCAGTATGACCTGACCGGCGAGGTGCTGCTGCCGAGTCTGGCATCATTGAACGCCGCCAGCGTGCTGTTGCTGTACCTCTGGCTGCTGGGTGGGTTGATGGGCATCTGGTCGCGGACCGGCGCAGCGCAGGCGTTTGCACGGTTCATGACACGACACTTCGTCCGTGGGCCGAAGTCTGCCAAGTTCGTGGCCTGGCTGCTGGGTGTCGTGTTCTTTCAGGGCGGAACCGTCAGTACGGTGCTGGTGGGGACGACGGTCAAACCGATCGCCGACGAGCAGCGGGTCAGCCACGAGGAACTGTCCTACATCGTTGATTCCACCGCCAGCCCAATCGCGTCGGTGTTGGCGTTCAACGCTTGGCCGGCGTATGTGCAGGGGCTGATCTTCGTGCCCGGTGTGGCGTTTCTCGCGACCGAGGCCGACCGGCTCAAGTTCTTTTTCAAGAGCGTGCCGTTGAGTTTCTACGGCATCTTTGCGGTGCTCGGAACACTGTTGCTGTCATTCGACAAGGCGCCATTGCTGGGTAAGCGGTTCCGTCGGGCGATCCGCCGGGCACGAGAGACCGGCCAACTCGACGAGCCTGGGTCCAGCCCGCTAAGCTCGAAGGAACTGCAGGCCAGCCATGTCCCCCCCGGCTACACGCCTCGGGTCATCGAGTTCTTCCTGCCACTGGCGGTCCTGCTGGCGATCGCGATCGGAACGTTTGTCAGCTCCGGTTCGCCGAACGTGCAGTGGGCGTTTGGCGTGGCGTTGTTGCTCTCCGCCGCCATGGCGCTGGTCCGAGGCATGAAACTCGCCGACCTGATTGAAGGCCTTGGCGAGGGCCTGAAGGGTGTGGTCGTGGCGTCGGTGATTCTGATGCTGGCGATCACGCTCGGTTCGATCAGCAAGCAAGCGGGCGGCGGATTGTACCTCGTTGATCTGCTCGGGGAAAAGATACCGTACTGGCTGTTGCCCGTGGCGTTGCAGCTGTTGACGATGGTGATCGCGTTTTCGACCGGCACAAGCTGGGGAACCTACGCTGTCGCTTTCCCGCTGGGGATGCCCTTGGCCTGGGCGGTGGCCCAACATCAGGGACTGGAACACCCGATGCTCTTTATGATGGTCTGTTTCGCCACGATCCTCAACGGCAGCGTGTACGGCGACCAGTGCTCGCCGATCTCCGATACCACGGTCCTCAGCGCCATGACAACCGGCGCGGACCTGATGGATCACGTCAAGACGCAGTTAATCCCCGCGACCGCCGCCGCGACACTGGCCGCCATCGGATGGACCCTGACCGTGGTCTTGTTCGTGTAATACTAATACACCCAGACACGATCAACGAAACGGGGACCGACCCGATCCGGGGTTCCAGTCCGATCGGCTACGGAGTATGATCCTACTACTATGACGCAGGCAATGCCGGATACACAGGATTCACTGCTCGCTCCCATGCCCACACGGGAACTCGGCGGTACCGGCTGGAAGCCTTCGGTGTTGACACTTGGTGGGGTGAAGTGGGATACGCTGCTTTCAGAAACGGAAGCAGTCGAGCTGATCCACCGCGCGATCGAGCTGGGGGTGAACACATTCGACACCGCCGCCAGCTACGGCAACGGCCAAAGCGAAGAACGCCTCGGGCTTGCACTGCAAGGTCACCGCGACAAGGTCTTTGTCAGCACCAAGACCGGCAAGCGTGATTATGATGGCGCCAAGGCGGATATCGAACAGTCACTCAAACGCCTGCGCACCGACCGCATCGACCTTTACTTCATTCATAGTGTTGAAGGCGATGATGACACGAACAACGTGATCGCAGGCCAAGGTGTCCTTAAGGCGTTGCACGAGTACCGTGACGCCGGTCACATCAGGCACATCGGCGTGTCCGGGCACTGGTACAAGCACAACATGGCTCGTGTGATACAAGAGTTGGACCTCGATGCCGCGCTGATGCCCGTGGGTCTGTTCAACGAGGCGTACAATTACAGTTACGTCAATGAAGTGATCCCCGTTGCGCGAAAACACGGATTGGCGGTAATGGGCATGAAGATCATGGGGGCCGGCCGGGTCAAACACGTTGCCGATGTCAGCCCTTACCTGCGGTTTGCGATTAATCAGGATTTCGATACCGCCGTTATCGGCTGCGAATCTATTGAACAGCTCGAACAGAACGTCCGCCTCATCAAGTCGAACCCCGCGCCGCTTTCCCGGCCCGAGGCCGAGGCGTTGTTCGATGAGGCCAAAGCCGTGACGCAGCAATGGGATCCGTTGGAGTTCAATTGGGTTCAGCATTACATCTGACCGACAAAGTAAGGAGGTGCGGGGGTGTTCGTGTATGTCGGTCGTCTGTTACAACATGCCGCAGGGATCACTTGCCTGATTATCATGGCTGCCGTGCCCTGTGTCGGGCAACAGGTATTTCAGCTCGGCGATGGGCAAGTCACGATTGACGAATCCACCTTGAGTGTAGTGGTCAGAACCGGGCAGAGAGAATCGTTCATGGTCTCGGCCCCCGCACTCGAAAGTCATTCCTTTGAGCTTGTCCGCGATACGGCCACAGACCGGTCGTGGATACTGAAAGACCTCGGCTTAGTCGTAGCCGTGTCCGTTGACGGCAACCGGTTGATCGTGCACTTCGTCTCCGACCATCCCGGCAGGATTACATGGCCGATCATTCCACCGAGACACACACTAAGGGCGTTCATCCTTCCGATGTTTGAAGGCATCTACGCCCCGACGGATGACCCGGATTGGATGGCACACCTGGCCAGCCGGAGCCCGATGGATACCACGGCCGACCTGTCCATGCCGTTCATCGGACTGGAATTGGGCAACAAGACAGTGACATACCTGTTCGACACTGTCTTCGATAATCAGATCGTGTTTGAGCAGGACGCCGATGGAACAACCGTGTCCGTCACTCACGCTTTTCAGGACAACAGGGATAGATGGGAATACAAGGTCATTGTCGAGTTAAGCGACCTGTCACCGATTGCGCCCGCCAAGGCATATCGAGATTATCTGGCTGAACATGGCAGGCTGGTCACGATGCAGCAGAAAATCGCTGACACGCCGAAGGCCGGGCGCCTGCTCGGTGCGATACACGCCTACCTGTGGGATGCCGGCCTGTTCAGCCATCTGGACGCGACAGACTGGAAAGGCTTGTGTACGCGGTTGATCGAGGCGGAGCGATCCGATCAGGACATACCGGGTAAACGATTGTGGGCTTATTTCAATGATGAAGCCCGCGACGCCGCCCGGCAGATTACACACGAACGTTGGCCGTCCTTGTACCTGAAAAGACAGCTGGCCAAGCAGATCAGTGCGTATCTCATCCATCGAATTAAGCAGGAACATGATTCGAATCCCGACGCGCGTCGCGCGGTGTTGGATGACTTCTGTCAGGCATTTGCCGGGCAGGTCCGTCCTTATGAACAGTGGGGCGACGGCATTTCGACCGGCCTGTTGGACGAGCTGTACCGCGCCGGACTTGACCGGGCGGTGTTCTGTTTAGGGGACCTACGAGGTGCCGATTACAAGCCACAAGTTGCGGCGCACGCCGATGAGTTGGGCTACCTGTTCGGTCCCTACGATTCTTATCACAGCATCCACTCACCGGATGCCCACCCGGATCAGACCTGGGAAACCGCTCAGTTCGGCTGGGAGTTGTACGAATCCGGTGCGATTGTTCACCGTGACGGCAGCAAGAGCGCCGGCTTCAAACAACGCGGATACCACCTCAGCCCCCTGGCTGCCCGGCCCTACGTCGAACAACGCGTCAACGATTACATGGCAAGGGTTCCCTTCAGCGCAGTCTTTGTTGACTGTGACGCCTATGGCCAGTTCTTCGATGATTACCACCCCGAACACACAGCAACCAAACAGGATGACATGCTCGCCCGGCTTGATCGGCTGCGCTGGCTGAACCGGGCACACGGGCTGGTCGTCGGCAGTGAAGGCGGCAGCGCTTATGCCGTGCCGGTTATCCATT
>CAZJCN010000239.1:0-4485 GCA_964544195.1 uncultured Phycisphaeraceae bacterium
TCCGTCTGCCGATGCAGCTACATCACGCTATGAGAGATCAATCCGGGATGCGTATAAGTGCTTCGCTGCCACGGGCTGACTGTTACCAAGCCACTTGCAGACCTCATGCATCGGAAAGTATTCAATCAGTTCGGTTTCACGGGTGCTTCGGAGGTTCTGGAACAGCTTCGGCCAGGGTTCCAGTCCGGCGCGTCTGATGATCCGCTGTAGCTGGGTTCGCAGGTTCGCGTTCTTGTCGTGATAGCGGGTGATGACGTATTCCGCACCCTCATCCGCTTCTTCAAAAGCTTCCAACAGATAAGGACGCAATTCGGGGAATAGCGGGACAATGCGGCTGCCACCACCTTCGTGGTGTGCGGTCTTCGGACTCGGTACACGGATTCGGTTGTGTTCCCAGTTTACGTCGGCCCAAGTCAGCGCCAGCACCTCGGAAGGACAACGCAGGCCGCCGTACCGACACAATGCAAACAGTAGTCGCCATTGAGTATCGGGACACGCCTTATTCACTTTTTTTGCCTCGTCGCGACTGACAACATATTAGAACCGTTCTGAGACGACGGTGCCTACCCTTCTAGCACCAGCCTTGGCTACACCGTGAGGTAAGAGTTTGCCCTTATGAACGAAGCCAAGCATAGAGCCGGCCCGCCGTTCGCCGTCAGCTTTATAATAGTTGCGGGCGATTGTGTCTGGGTGATCGACCCGCACTCCTATGCGCAGCGATCGAGTAAGCCCCTCAACGGTCATATCCCGTTCGTTAATTGGAAATTGCTCGTAGTCACACTGCTGGTCGAGGGCGTCGCAAGTAGATCGACGAAGCCAGATATATTCAGCACGAGTCCTGTATCACGGTCAATGAAACAGTTCTGGGTGCTCCAACACTGTATCGGCTCGGCTAGGCGGAGCATCAGTACACTTAGGACGTGCCTCCCTCGTTCTCGAAGCGGGCGACGTCCATGATCTTATGGACGAGCTTCTCGACGGTGTCAACACGGCTGTCTTTGAGGCTGTCCAACTGTTCGTCCCTTGTAGTCCAGCAGGGGTTGGCCACAATGCCATCAGTACCGAAGCCCGAAGTTAGCTTTATCCAGTAGCGATTGATGCCTGCAATGGAGCCAGCAACCAGATCCTGCTCGCCGAGGGATTGCACCGGCCTGACGAAAGCGTTGGTTGGTGACCTTTGTCCTCTCACACGATCACCGTGAGGATCAGGTACGGCGATCGGTTCGGCGCTCCACTTGCCACGGTCGTATCGACGCGCCGCTTGCAGCATTGGGTGCAGGAGCTGGGCCAGAAAGACGCAGGATCTGACGAACGACGGTCGTGTGGGCATATCCATGTTTTTCGACATTCAGCCTACGGCGTTGGCTATTAGTCAACGCCGCCTCCGAGGTGTCCTCGCCTTGCCTCAAGCTGCTCGCGGACAGCCTGCATGCGCTTGCGGGAGAGCGGGATCAGCAGGACCAGCCCGATCGTCAGCGCGAACGTGACCGTCATGGTCAGGCTGAACCACTGCCGTAAAGATAGCAACGTCTGATCGGACTGGACGGCGGCTTCCTCGTTGAAACCGGCGACCTTTAGGGTGATCCCTGTCATCAGCAAGGACAGGGCCAGAGCCGATTTCTGTATCCAGTTGAACACGGCCCAGTACATGCCCTCGCGTCGTTTGCCGGTCTTAAGCTCGTCCAAGTCGCAAACGTCGGCGATCATTGAGTAGCTGAGCACCAGAGTGGCGGCCATCCCAGGGAACAGGAGCACGAACGCCAGGCACAACGGGTGGAGATACAGATCGATCAGCCACTTGGTCTGTCCTGCGCCGCCGAACAGTCCACCGTCGCCGCCGTAGAGAAGCAACTCGTGGCGGAACGACGCGATATCGGGCGAATAAAGCCACCAGGTCAGAACCGCGCCGAGCAGCGACACGCCCATCAGCGAGGCCCAAGCGAACTTCTTCTCGATCTTTCCGGACAAGCGGTTGAGCAGGAACACTGTGCCAAGCCCGACGAACGGAGCGAAGGTCTGTGCCCAGCTCTGAGCGAGGAAGCCATCTTTCTTATCGCCATGATGAACGTAGTAGATGGAGATGTAGTTGCCTAAGTGGATGACCATGATGATACCGAAGAACGCTAGGGTATAGGCAGCGATGATGAGGACGAAGGCCTTTTCGCTGAGCGTTTGCTTCAGGCCGTGGAGTATGGGCACTTTTTCTTGATTGCGGTGCTGGACGGCGAAGGGTTCCTTGAGCAGGAGAGTTGGGATCAACGCAGCGACGAGGATGCACAGGGCCATGAAGCCGCCGACGGCCCAGGTACCATAGACCTCCCCGGTCTTGACCGGATCTTCTACCCCGGTATTGCGTGCCAGCTCGACAAACCAGTCGGCCTTAGTCGCGTAGAGGATCCACCCGAAGGTGATGCCGGAGACATAGGTGAAGGTCGTGCGGAACGACATCAGCCTTGTCCGTTCATGATAGTCGGCGGTCAGCTCCATCGTCAGCGCACCATACGGGACGGAGAAGATGGTCAGGAACGTGTAAAACGCCAGTGAGATAAGCACAAAGTACAGCGCCGCCATCCAGTCGATCGGGAAAAAATGCAGGTCGAAGTACCAGAAGTTGAACCCCACCAGCTCCGAGTCACCGAAGTATCGGTTTAGGAAGGTCGGCGGGATGCAGATCAGCGCCATGCCGACGGCAGAGAGAACCCCGCCGACTAGCATGAAAGGCTTGCGCCGGCCCCAGCGAGATCGGCAGTTGTCTGAAATCGAACCCATGATCGGATCGATCAGGCCGTCCCAGAGCCTTGGTAGCGCCAGGACGAAGCCCAGCAGCACCGCGTCGACACCCATCACGAGGTTGTAGATGACAAAGCCGAAACTCTTAGGCATGTTGATGCCAATATTGATCACCGCTTCGCCGACGCCGGCAGCGAGCTTCGTGCCTAGGGATAATCGGTCTTCGGGCCGGGTAGTGGACTTGTCTTTATTGCTCAAGTGAGTTCCTCCGTGTGGATGATGTTGACCAGTACGGCGTGGGAAACACACAACGGCCTGGGCAAATGGGCGCGTCCTTCGATCGTGCGCTAAGACTGATCGGGGAGCCTTGGGCGTGACTCGCAGGAACAGCCGCAAGATCCCCCGTGTTCGGCTCCACTGGAGTTAGGCGCTCGTGCCGGACAGCCGGTTGCAACGACTTCCTGATCGTATCATGAAGTACTGATTGCATAAACGCGCGGTATATCACAACAAGTACACCCACCGCACATATCGAACATGCATTACGATATTCGGGCCTTTGGGGTGTGGCCGGTTTGGGGGTATCGATAATCATCAGCCGTTATATGATCGTCAAGGCACGACTTTGCGGATCGCACCATTGCTCGGTCGAACTTCCATGGATAAAAAAAGCGCCCGCTCACGCTTCCGTTATGGGCGCCCGAATTAGGAGGACTTCCCTTCAGCGACGGCGCAGGAGTGTCGCCGCGCCTAGGGCCAGAAGGGATAGCGATGTAGGTTCGGGCACAGTGTTACCCGATGGCGGGGTGCCAGCGTTCCAGTTGCCCAGCACCTCGTTCAGGTCGTCGATCCCCACGAACCCGTCGCTGCTCGGATCGCCCGCCGTTAGATCGCCGGGGGTCACACTCGTGTTCCAGTTGCCGAGGATAATGTTCAGGTCGTTGATGCCCACGAACCCGTCGCCGTCGAGGTCACCAGCCAAAAGCCCGCCCGGATCACCGGCGATGCGGCTGAAAGTGTCCGAGAGGATGATGGTCCCGCTGAGGTCTTGGATGATAAGATTGTCAAAGCGGTGATCTCCGGCGTTACCGAGGAACACGAGGTAGGCGTCGGGGGCGCCAGGCGTGGGGTCGGCCAAGCCTGTGGTGTTGATGTTATCGCCCCAGTTGAAGGTTTCCTCGATGGTGCCTGGTGTTGCGGGGTCCAGGTCAATCCGTGTTAGCGGTCCGCCCTGTGGCCCCATGAAGACCTTGGCGATGTGTGGGGCGTTGTCATCGAACAGCGAGGCCCCGGCGTCAGGGGTGATTTCAATCTGGAGGGTGTACCAGTTTGCGTTGGGGAACGTGTCGACGGGGTCGCCTGGCGCGGTGCCATCAGCGCCGTTGTACCAGTTGACGTAGTCGCTGAAGATGGCGGCATCGAAGACGGGTTCATTGATGTTGGGGTCGGGCTTGCCGTCCAGCAGCTTGTTGGCTGGTCCACGGCGGACGAGCATACTGCCGCTGTTTCGCAGGCCGACGCCGAACCGTGCATCCTGGTTGTTTCCGAACAGGTAGCCGGGGGCGCCGATGCTTATTTCGTCCGGACTATTCTGGCCGCCTTCATTGGTATCGCCCAGGACCAGGCCCAGCCAGTCGCGGCCATTGGCGTTGGCGCCGGCGAAGACGTCGTCGCCCGCATCGCTTGGGTTGATGTCCACAGTAATGACCAGTCCGCCTGAGGCAATAACACCCGGCGTTGCCAGGTTGTAGTCTA
>CAZJCN010000240.1:0-4484 GCA_964544195.1 uncultured Phycisphaeraceae bacterium
AGATCCGCCGGCTGGAAAAACGGCTGAAAGAGGTCAAGGTGGCCGATGATATCGAGGTCCCGGAAGATATGGTCTTTCTCGGGGCGGTGGTTCGTCTCAAGGATTTGGACGACGGCAGTGAAGACCTCTACAAGCTCGTCGGCGAATCTTCAGGTCGCTTTGATACCGATGAGATCGAGGTGACCGCTCAAAGTCCCATGGGCGAAGCACTTATGAAGGCCCGTGTCGGTGAGACGGTTCGCGTGGACCTGCCGAGGGGGCCCAAGCGGTTCGAGATCGTGGAAATCGTTTCCTGACCACGGGTTGGCTCGTTTCGTCGGTCCCGGCAGGATACAATAACACGGGACGAATCCAGTAGACGTTGAAGGGGCCGGTCATGCTCACACTCAGCGCCCGATTGCCTGCCGCCACATTGATCACATTGGGATCGATAGCGGCATTATCGTGGGTGGTTTCGCCTGTTTCGGCCCAGACCCGGGCCGGCAGTGACGGTCGGGCTTTGGACGCCAATCAGCAGGTCGGGTCCGGTGGGATCAACCCGGCAGATGGCCGACTGGATTTCAGCCGACAGAACGACATCGTGACGGGGAACG
Organism: uncultured Phycisphaeraceae bacterium; assembly: GCA_964544195.1. Lineage (GTDB taxonomy): Bacteria > Planctomycetota > Phycisphaerae > Phycisphaerales > Phycisphaeraceae > CAZJCN01. The sequence goes on from CAZJCN010000240.1 coordinate 594, forward strand.
TCGGCGGCGGGCGGGCCTTTCAGGACACCATCGATTACGGCGCGGTCGGCGAGTTCCGGGACAACCTCGGCAGCGACACGCTCTTTGATTTCCGCGCTCGCAGCCTGCCGTCGAGCCCCGGATACTTCAACGCCATGGCCCTCGGCGGCGTCGGGCAAGGCAACATCAGCGTGTACCGCTCGTTCACCAACCGGGTGGCTCAGCCACAGGCCCCTGGTCTGATCGCCCCGTCGGGAGGGGTCTACAGCCTGCAGCCGGACGTGGGGATTACTTCGATCTATCGCAGCCGAGTGGATACCGAGTTCGGGTCAACCCGTTTCGGTGAGCGACGAGGAACCGGTCTGGCGTTACAGGCTTTTTCCACTGCGCCAAGCCTCGGGCTGGATCGTCAACCTCAGCCGACCAGTGACGAACTCAGCCAGCAGCTCTATGACCAGGCCCGTGATGCGGGAACCTATCAAGCTCCGCAGGACTTGGGCGACTCGATGCGTTACGACACGAATCTGTTCGATCCGTTCAGCCGATCGAGCCTGGAGCAACAACGTGAACAGTTGACGCAGCCGGGTCAGTTGCCACCGACTATGTTGATTGGCCAGCAGCTGCAGATGTTGTTTGATCCGGGAACATCGACGCCGGGTGCGATTGATCCGACACGCAGCCGGGCGGTGCTTGATTCGGTATTCAAGCGTATGGATCGCGCCGGGGCGCCGGGTGATAGCGCGTACAGTCAATTGCTGCAGTCGATCCGCGAACGGAAGGAATCTGGCGAGCCTGATACCTGGAAGGCTGGAAAACTCGAATCGCCCACCGATCAGCAGCTTACCGAGGCAGAGAAAGCCTACGACGCGATCATGAAGGAGCTGTATGGCGAGGATTATGAGTCTCGGCTCAAGTCCCGCTTGGCCGGGACCGGTGATGAATCCGAATCAGAACGGGACGCCGCATCGCAGGTCAAAGATGTGGTGGGTCAGTTGAACTACGACCTGCCCCGTCTTCAGTCGCTGGCATCGAACCGGCAGACTCGGGTCGCGGAGACGATGCGTGAGGCGGAAGCCGCCTTGGCCGAGGGGCGGTACCTGACCGCCGAGGCGCGTTATCGTCAACTGTTGCGCGAACTGAAAGACGATCCGATGCCGCGTGTCGGGTTGATTCACGCTCAGCTCGGCGCGGGGATGTTCCGCAGTGCCGGAATGAACCTGCGTGCGTTGTTTGTCCAGCATCCGGAATTGATCGCGGCCCGTTACGATGCCCGGTTGCTCCCGCCTGAAGACCGGTTGCAGTGGATCCAGACCGAGTTACAGAATGTGATCAGTCAAGGCGAGGGCGGTCCCGATGCGCCATTGCTGCTGGCCTATCTCGGTTACCAGGCTGATTCCCGGCAATTAGTACGTTACGGGTTGGCGTTGGCTCAGGCTCAGTCCCCTCGCGACCCGCTGCTGGCGGTGATCCGGGAGATCTGGCTTGATGAGAGCGAGACGTCGTCCGACGGGGAATAAGCCGGCTTGAGTATGACCCAGCCCCTATCTGAAGAAGGTGGACCCACCGGGCCGCCGCCTATGCCCGGTGAATCTCGTGCTGACGAGCCGGCGCGACCCGGTGAAGCCGTGGCTGGGGCGCCGCCGATGTTGCTTACCCAGTTCATCGATTTAGCCACCCTGCAGGAGTTGCAGGACAGCTTTACTGCGGTAACAGGGTTGTCGACCGAGATCCGTGACCGTTCCGGGAAAACTGTCACAAAGGAAACCGATAAGGATAAGCTGAGGGCATCCGATCGACTGCTTGAACAACTGATCACCGTTGAAGCGGATGAGGACGGTCGATTTTCCGCACCGATCGTGGTGGAAGGGCAGGTTCTCGGCTCGATCGTGCTCGATCCGATTTCGGAAGCTGTCAATCCCGCGGGGCGACAGGCTCTGCGCGACACGGCGATCACGTTGGGTGTTCCGGAAGATAAAGTCGACGACTTGGTCGAGGCGGCGGAAACACATCTGGGGCCGAACAAGGCGGCGGGTATACGCTTTCTGTATATCCTGGCAAACAGCATCGCCCGGTTGTGCTACGAGGAATACCACACCCGACAGCGTGTGCAGGAACTGTCCGCGCTGTACGAGGTCAGTAAAGCCTTGGCGGCGCACCGGGATCTGCAGCAGGTGCTGGACACGGCGACGCACGCGGTCGCCAATGTCATGCAGGCTAAGGCCGTCGCCATTCGTCTGGTCAAGGAGGACAATCCGCACCAGCTAGAACCCCGCGCGATCTACAACCTCTCCAAGGAGTACTTGGCAACCGGGGCGATCAATGTGGACGACTCGGACCTGCTGCGCGACGCGATGTCGGGCAAAGTGGTTTACGTGGCGGATATGGCTACCGATCCTCGCATCATCTTTCCGGGTGATGCAAAAGCGGAAGGGCTGGTCTCGATGCTCTGCCTCGGCATCATGCATCAGGGCAAGGCTATCGGTACGATCCACCTGTTTACTGGTGAAAAAAGGTCTTTTAGCGCGTTCGAGATACGGCTGGTGACCGCGATTTCACAGATGCTCGGCACAGCGATCCAGAACGCCCGGCTTGACGCGCAACGGTCACAGAGCCGACAGGTGTTGCGCCAGCTTCACCTGGCTGCCAGTGTGCAGCGTCGAATGCTTCCCGGCGAGCTTCCGAAAGTCGAGCCGTTCGATATCGCGGCCCGGTACGTCCCCAGCTTTGAGCTGGGTGGCGACTTCTATGACGTCATCGACCTCGACGGCCACCTCGGAATCGCGATCGGCGACGTGGTGGGTAAAGGTGTGGCCGCCAGTTTGCTGATGGCCAGCGTGCGTGCCAGCCTCCGCGCCTATGCTCAGGATGTTTACGACCTCGACGAGATCATCGCCAGGGTTAACAACGCGCTGACCCGCGACACGCTGGACAACGAGTTCGCCACGCTATGGTACGGCGTGATGGATCCTAAGACACTCCGGTTGACGTACTGCAATGCCGGGCACGACCCGCCGTTGCTGCTGCGAGACGGCAACATACACTTACTCGAAACCGGCGGGATGATTGTCGGTGTCCAGTGTGATCTGGAATATGAAAAAGGTTTGTTCGACCTCGAGCCGGGCGACAGCATCCTGTTCTATACGGACGGGCTGGTCGATGCCTTCAACGACAAGGGCGAAAAGTTCGGCCGAGCGAGAGTCATCGAATCGCTGAAAGAAACCTCTCAGATGACTGCCACCGACACGATCAACCATATCCTCTGGCAGGTTCGCAGGTTCACCGGGCCACGGCAGGGGGTGGACGATACCACACTGGTCGTGGTCAAGGTCGGCACACAATCCTGACGGAACACGACACGAGCCTATAGCGGCAGTGCCGCCATCTGCAGGTGATTCAGTGTCCGTGTTCAGTTCTGATCCGACGAATCCGGGATCACCTTACGATCCGCGCGCTGCCGCCGCCGGCCACGTGCATCAGCTCCTTGAGCGTGATCTGCGAGGTGTCTCCACGGGTGGTTTGCAGCAGGGCGCCGTGGGCGGTGCCGAGGTTGACCGCGGTCTGCGGGTCGGTGCCGGTGAGGAATCCATAAGCGAAGCCACTGGCGAAACCGTCGCCGCCACCAACGCGGTCCTCGATGATCAACCGATCAAACGTCGGGCCCTGGTAGAACGTGTCGGTCTCAGCCCAATAGAGGATGGCCGACCAGTTATTCTCACTGGCGCTGATGACCTCACGCAGCGTAGTGCCGATGACCTTGAGGTTCGGGTAATCCTTGGCGACCCGGCGGACCATCTTCTTGTAGTTTTCGATCGGTAGTTCCTTGAGGTTTTCGTCGGCACCTTCGACCTCGTAGCCGAGGACCTTCTGGAAATCCTCTTCATTGCCGATCAGGCAGTCGATGTAGGGGACCAG
>CAZJCN010000241.1:0-4477 GCA_964544195.1 uncultured Phycisphaeraceae bacterium
TAAGTGTGCCAAGGGCGCAAGTTTAGAAACTATGTGGTTTTGAAACCGGTTCTAGGTAGATTGATTGGAAGGATCGCCGCGTTGACGATCAGGCCCGACATCACGACCCGAACCGGCGACCAGGTTGGCTCAGCCTACTTCGCGGTTCTGGAACAGTGCGATCGCGATGGAGAGCACGGCGGTCAGCTGAAGCAGCGCGTAGACGCTGACCATGCCGAACAGGTTGGCGTTGATCGGGGTGTCCTGCGTGATGGCGTCGGCGGTCCAGAACAACTGCAGGTTCGGCACGAACATGTAGACCAGCTTCGCCAAGGTGTAGACGGCTTTTTGATAGAGCAACAGGTCGGCTTGGAAGATGGCGGCGAGGCTCTGGAAATAGTCGGCGTCGAGCGGGATCAAGAGCTTGCTGTTGACCAGTTGGCTCAGCGAGTTGCTCGCCAGCCCCAGGAGGAAGATGCCGATGCAGATCATCAGTGTCATCACCTGTCCCAGCCGGGTCGACGCGGCGACGGCCACGCCGGTCAGGACGAGCACAGCCTGAAAGACCAGCCCCAGCCCGATGCAGACCTGCGTCAGCTCGCCGTTGTGGGCCTGGAACTCGGTCAGCGGAGATTGCAGTGTCCATTCTTTACTGACGACCAGCACCAGCGAGAAGGCGATGGTTTGCGTGATCAGCAAGGCCATGGCCAGTGTCGAGGTGAAGACCTTGTTGTAGAGGTAATTCGCGGCGGTGGCGATGACGGCGGCGATCAACGCCCCACCGACGCCGAAAAGAACCACCGGCATGTCGACGTGGTCGCGGGCGGTGGACATCACGCGGTGCCGGATCGTCAGACCCAGAACCGTGCTGAGCAGGAAGAAGGCGACGGCGATCGCCAGGGCGATGCCCAGGTATTTGCCGATGACGAAGACCGGTCGGCTGACCGGTTTACTGACGACGGTCAGGACGGTCTTGTTTTCGATCTCGTTGGCGAACACGCCGGTGGCGACGAACCCGGCCAGCAGCAGGCACATGACGAAGATGGTGCTCATCCCCATGTCGATGAGCATCTTGTTGTCGTCTTCCATGGTGTACGCGGCCAGTTGCGGAGCGAGGACTATCAGCACCGTACCGGTAAGCACCAGCACGATGAAGATCGGCTGCCGGATCGATTCGGTGAAGGTGTTGCGAGCGATGGTCGCGAGTTGTTGAAACATGGCCTGCGGTCTGTGGGATGCGGGATTACGGATCACGGCCCCACCCGGGGGCATCACGTTTATGATACGTTCGGTCGGCGTCCCGGGTTTGGCGACCCGCGTCGGCCGGGATCCACCATACTGTACGCTAATCATCGGCCGGCCGCCGGGACGGGTCGGCATCCGAGACGGGAAACACGATGAGTCACGATCAGGAAACCTATCGACGCGCGTGCAACGCGGCCCTGCTGGGGCTCGCGGCCCAGTTGGTTCTGTCGATCCTCATGGCGCTGACCGGGTTGTATGCCGGCGCGTCCGGGGTCAACGCCGCGGCGTGGTACTTCATCGGCGGGCTGCCCATCTGGGTGATCCTGTGGCTGATCTACAACCAACACCGGTTGGAACGGGTCGAGGCGCTCGAGGCCGAGCAACTCGCGGCGCGGGACGCGGAGACGGCGGCGCTGTTCGAAGAAGCCGGGCAGCAGTTGCAGATCGCGCAGAAGCGTCTGGATCGGCTGTATCGCATCGGCACGCCGATCGTCAGCCTGCTGGTGTCGGTGTACCTGCTGGCGGTCGGGGCCGGGATGCTGCGCGGCGCGGTGTCGGCCTACCGGACGGCCAACGAGATCGAAGGGGGCAGCTTCTTCGCCGACTTGGCGCAAATGGTGCGTGACGGGGGCGGGTTTACCGGGGACAGTGCCGGGGTGGTGGCGATCGCGGCGTTCATGATCGGGTTCCCGGCGTTTCTGGTGTCCCGTTACATCGCCGGGATGACCCGTGTCGAAGCCTGGAAGATGCTTCGCGGCGGTGCGGGTTACCTGATGGGCAACGCGGTGGTCGCCGCCATGGTGATCGTTGCCGCGGCGTGCAAGGCGGTGAACCTGGCGGAGCTTTTCCCGCTGCTGGCGGTGGTGGTCCCGGCGGTGATGATCCTGCTGGGGCTGGAGATGCTGCTGGCGTTGATCTTCGGGTTTTATCAGCCCCGTCGACCCGGCGTTCGGCCTCGCCCGGCGTTCGACAGCCGTCTGCTGGGCTGGCTGACCCACTACGAATCGCTGGGCAAGATCATCAGCGAGGCGATCAATTATCAGTTCGGCTTCGAGGTGTCGGACAGCTGGTTCTATCAGTTGTTAGCCAAGGCGATCACGCCGTTGATTCTGGTCGGCGTGCTGGTGTTGTTCGGTCTGACGTCGGCGGTGCTGGTCGAGCCGCATCAGCGGGCGATCATCACGCACTGGGGCAAGCTGGCGGCGAACCCGCAGGACAGCGTGGTCGGTCCGGGGCTGCACTGGAAGCTGCCTTGGCCGTTGGGCAAAGCCTACAAGTATGACGCGGCGCGCGTGCATGAGATCCGGGTCGGGTCGTCGGCTGACAGCTACAAGCGCGACGTGGCGATGCTGTGGACGACACAGCACACCGGCGAGAACGAACAGTACATGGTGACGGCTCCGAGCCAGGCATCGTCGGCGGAAGTCGCGACCGAGTCGCGCGCGGTGGCAGGTGAACTGGCGGGCGGTCTGGGCATCGTCAAGTACCGCATCGCCGAGGACGGGTTGCTGGATTACACGACTTCGGCGGATAAGCCGGAGGAACTGATCCGGGCGTTGGCCGAGCGACGGTTGAATCAGTATTTCGCCAGCCATGACATCGATGAGCTGTTGACCACGGCCCGCGTCGAGGCCGGGCCGACCCTGCAACGGCAGATCCAGGCCGACGTGGACGCGATGAAGCTGGGGGTTGAGATCGTGTACGTCGGGTTGGACGCGGTCCACCCGCCGCGCGAAGGCGATGTCGCCAAGAAGTTCCAGGAGCAGATCGACGCCCGTCAGGAAAAACAGACGCGCATCCAGGAGGCGCAGCGCAAGGCGGTCGCCGAGCTTGCCAAGATCGCCGGCTCACAGGACAAGGCTTTGAAGATCGACGCGGCGATTCAGGAAGTGGTTTCGCTTCAACAAAAGCTCGAATCGATGCGTCTCAGCGACGACTACAACGAAGCGGAAGCAAATCAGTTGGCTGAACAGATCGTGTCGCGTCAGCGTGACATCGAGTTGTTGCTCGATGAGGCGGGGGGCGAAGCGGCGAAGCTGATCTATGAGGCCCGCGCCTACCGTTGGGAGTACGCGCTGAACGAGCGTGCCCGCGCGATGCGGACCGCCTCCCGGTTGAACGCGTACCAGCAGGCACCGCGTTATTTCATGGCCCGGGAATACCTGAACACGTTGGCGGAAGGTTTGGCCGAACGGCGCAAGTACGTCGTCGTCGGCGACCAGACCCCGCCGCCGATCATCCGCATCGACGCCAAGACAACCACCACCAACCTCGAGGTGTTGGGTATCGAATAACCACCGTGATCACCGTCGGGAAAGTCCCGGCATGTTGGAGAGATAATCAAGATGAAGAACAAGCTGATCTTTCTGGTCGCGTTTGCCGTGGCGCTGGTGTTGCTGGTGTACATGGTGATGTTCCAGGTCCGCTACGACCAGGTCGCGGTGCGGACGACGTGGGACAAGGCCGAGCCGCCGACCCGGGACGCCGAGGGCAACATCATCGACCCCGGCAGCCTGATCCTCGAACCGGGTTACGGGTTCAAGTGGCCCAGCCCGATCCAGAAGGTGCGTGTGTACTCCAAGCGTGTGCAACTCCTGGAAGGGCAGCAGAAGCAGATGCTGACCGCCGACGGGCACACGGTGATCGTGAAGATGTACCTGGCGTGGCGCATCGAGGACCCGTACGCCTTCTTCCTGTTGTTGAAGACCGAGGAGAAGGCGAAAGAACAGCTCGCATCCATGTTGGGCGAACTGGAGAACGTGGTGTCCACGTACCGGTTCGATCAACTGGTCAATTCGGACCCGAGCCAGCTCAAGCTTGAGGAAATCGAACGGAAGGGGCTAGAGCAGTTGCAGGCCAAGCTCGACGCGATCCAGCCGGGCTACGGGATCAAGCTTGAACAGGTCGGCATCCGTCGGATCGTCCTGCCGGAGGACACGACGGAGAAGGTGTTCGCCAATATGTCCAAGACGCGTGAGCTGTTGGCGGAGAAGGCTCGCAGCGAGGGCAATTCCGAGGCGGTGGACATCGAAGCCCGGGCGGAGGCGGCCAAGCGTCGGATCCTGGCTTTTGCCGAACGTCGGGCGCAGGCGATCCGTGACGAGGGCAACCGCGAGGCGGCCCAGTATTTCAGCGCGTTCCGTGAGGACCAGGACTTCGCGATCTTTCAGCGCCAGATCGAAGCACTCCAGAAGATGCTGGCCAAGAACACCACGTTCGTGCTCGACGCCAACAAGCTGTGGTTCCTCAACGT
>CAZJCN010000242.1:0-4457 GCA_964544195.1 uncultured Phycisphaeraceae bacterium
GCGTCAGCCAGAACGCCAACGGCAGGTCCAACCCCAGCACATACAACGGCAGGATCGTGATCGGTTTGGCGATGGCGTATTCGACCACGTGGACGCGCAGGTCAGTGAACATGTTCATCTGCCGCTGCGAGTGGTGGATCGTGTGGAACAGCCAGAACAGGTTCACTTTGTGACGCAGGTAATGGTGGAACCAGTTGAGAAAATCCCCCGCCAATACGGCGAGCAACACCACCGACCACCTCGGCCAGGCGTCGAATACATGAAGCCGAATCCCACCCAGGAACCGGTCGCAGAACGCGTACAACGCCGAGACAAGCACGCCGACCAACACCACCCGCACCACGCCGCCGAGCACGAACCATCCCAGAAAGTCCTGCACCATCCCCACACTGAGCACCCGCTGTCGCCGATCGGCGGGCAGCACTTTTTCTGCAAGAAACACCACCGCCATCAGCAGGTACAGCCAAGGCGACAGAAAAACCGACGCGCCCTTGACCACCAAGGGATGCAACGGCTCCGGGACATACGTCAGCACAGACGCCCCGACCCTCTCCGCCTGCGCCCAACACTCAACCGCCAGCGATCGGGTCGTCGGCAGCAACGCCACCAACGGGATGCCGACACACAACACCAGCAGCAGCCAGAGATACATCGATCGGCTCAGCGATGGCGGTTCGCTATTACATGCCGATGTGTCCGACGCTTTGACGTGTTGCTCATTCTGTCTCACACAACCCCCTTTCCCAACCAGACCTTTTGATAAAGACCTATGTCAGTGAATACTTTGATCAGATTCCGGTATCTGACAGGTCCTCAAGCAGACGCCGGGCCTCCTCCACGCCGGGCTGCCCGTCTTCGCCGGTGGCGGCCTGTTGCAGGTGATAGCGTGCCCAACGGTCCTTGCCCAATGCATGGTAAACCGTACCGACGTGGTAATGCGCTTCCGGGATGTCCGACAGTTGCCGAATCGCCTCGGCCAACAGGGGCAACGCGGCTTCATTACGACCTCGCAAGTGCTCGACCCAGCCGGTCGTATCCATCACCGCCGGGCTGTCGGGCAACGCTCGAAGAACCTCCCGCGCCAACCGGATCGCTTCGTCCAGGTTCTGTTTCTTCTGCGCCAGGAGGTACGCCAGGTCGTTCTTCGCCGCCAACTGGAACGGCCCGGGCTCTGCCGCGACTTTACGCAAAGCAGACGCCGCTTCGTCGGTTCGCCCGGCAGCGCTCAACGCCTGCGCCAGTTGGTACGCGACCTGTCCGTTGTCCGGGTGACGTGTGGCCAGTGTTTCCAACACCGAGGCGGCACCAGCATGATCACCCTGACGGGTCAGCTCCAAGGATTCCAACAAGAGCGCCAGTGAACTGGTAGGTGCATGGGTCCGCACTTCGTCGAGGATCGGTCGAATCTCTTTGCCATGTTCGATCGCTGCCGCGGACAACAGCGCCAAAGCCGGCAGATACCCCGGTTGTTCCTGCAACGCCGATCGACAAAGGCTCTCCGCCAGGCCCGGCAGTCCAGCTTCCAACGTCACGGTTGCCACGGCCAGATCACGCAACGCCGCCCGTTCCCGTTCATCCGCCGGTCCCTCGGCCACGGAAGCCAGGTCGTCCGCAAACACCGTGCGGATGCCGGCGTAACCGCCCAGCGCCTGCTGTACCATGTCGGGATCACCCTTGGCCAGCGACAGACACACCGCCGTCATGGGATGAATCCGGCCGGCCTTCGGGGGCTCCGTCCCCAACGCGAATGCCAGCAGAGAACCCGTCGCCGAGCCTTCCAGACGGGGTGAACGGTGCAACAGGTCCGTCGCTTCGCGGAGTTGTCCTTGTTGAATCATCGCAACAATACGCAGTGCCAGTAGGGCCGGCTGATCTTCGATCAGCTCAGCGATCCGCTCGATGGTGTCCCGCGCCAGGTCCCAGTCCTGCCTTGCGTCCGCCAGTCTTAGTCGATTGGAGAACCAGCGTTGAGCCAGGTCATAAGTCAATGTGCTGCTGTCGATGTACGGGTCCGCCGCAACCAGCAACGCCGCATCGACCGAGTCGGCCGGGTCCAGTTCCAACAGGGCGGGCAACAGCCGTTGCACGGCAGCCTGTTCGGACAGTTGCAAGGTCAAGACGGCCTCGGCTTCCTCAGGATTGCCCGATTGCATCAGGCTGCGAGACAGGGCGACCAGTGCGGAGGGGAAGTACGCGGACTCAGCGGGGACCGCCTTGAGGCGGTGTTGGGCTTCGAGGTGTCGGCCCTGCTTGATCAGTACGGTGCCGATGAGGGTATCCAGTTCCGCGTTTTCGCCGAGAGGCAGTTTATCCAACACGGCATTTACGAATGAGAAAGCACGTTCGGTCAATCCCAGCCCGAGATACAACTCGATCAGCGCGGCACGCGCGCCCAAGGCCGACGTGCCGTCGTCGCGGATCAGGCGCATCAGTTCTTGTTCCGCCTGCTCGGGTTGGCCGTCCTGTGCCAAAGCACGCGCGTAACGGATACGTAGTTCCTTGTCTTGCGGAGCCAACGCCAATGCCTGCTGATAGGTGGAGATCGCTTCCGCGGTTCGGCCGGCCATGGCCAGCACGCCCGCCTTGACACCCAGCAGGGTCTGGTTCTGATCGTCCTGGCTCAGGCCCCGCTGGACGATGGCTAACGCCTGTTCGATCCGCCCGAGCATGACGTACCGCCGACTGATTTCGACAATGGCCGGGATGTCGTTGGGTTCGACCCGAGCGGCGACGGCATCGAGCTTGGCAAGTCGTCGGGCCGGCGGATCGGTGTCCCAGGTTTCGAGAAGTTCGTTCAGCAAGCCGACACCGGTCGGAGCCTGAGGCGCGTAGAGGCGTTCGTACACCGCGTCAGCGGCCTGCGTATCACCGAGTTGTCTGTAAATCTGGGCAATGGCATCGGCCACCGCACGTGCATTGGGGTCCTGTTGCGAAACGAGCCGACTCAACAAGCCGTCCAGCAACGCCAGGGCTTCGTCGTGTCGATCGGCAGAACGAAGCAGCCCGGCCTGAGCCATGATCGCCAGTGTCGGGTTATAGACCTCGACTTCCTTAAGACGCATCAGGCCCCGGTCAACCTGTCCGAGACGGGCATAAAACTGCCCCAACCAGGCGTAGGCCTCGGCACTGTTCGGGAAATGGCGGATCAAGGCGACCAGGTTTTCTTCTGCCAGCTCAGTGTTGCCTTTTTCCTGGTACGCTCCCGCCAGAACCAGGCGAAGCATCGGCGAGACATGACCCGCGGCAATCGCCTGCGTACAGGTCTCGATGGCTTTATCAAGGTCTCCACGGTTCACGTACACCAGCGCAGCCAGGGCCGGGTCGGAATTCGGGTCCACTTGTGCCGGATCGATGCGCTTAAGAAACTGGTCCGCCAGATCTTTTTGGCCGGTGGCGTTGGCGACCCGTGCCCCCAATGCCAAAGCATCGATGTGGTCTGGAGATTTTTCCAGAACGCTGTTGACCTGATCGAGCGCGGAATTAAACCGCCCCATCGAGGCCAGCGCCCTTGCCAGTGCCAGATGTGAACGGATGTCCTCCGGGTTCTGTTCGACCGCCAGGTTCAATGAAGCCACCGCTCGTTCGTATTGCTGAGTGCGCAGGTACAGTTCACCCATCAGGTAAGCCCGGCCGGGTATGTCGGGGAACCGCTTGAGGACCTGACTGATCGTGTCGTCCAGTGCGGCTTCGTCGCTCTTGCGAAGCTGAGTTGCCGCGAGGCGCATCCAATGATCGAGCTGATCGGGTTCCTGCTCGACAAGTTTACGCGCCCAGGTCTCCGCGGCGTTGTAACGACCAAGCAGGTTGTTGGCCAGGAACAGCAGCGAAATATCCGCTTTGCTGAGTTCGGGTCTAGATTCAAGACGATCGATCAGCGCAACGACCTGCTGCGTGTCTCCGGTGGCGGCGGCGTGCTGGAGCTTGAACTGGATCGCGCGGGGGTTGTCCGGGTCTAGTTCATAAAACGCGTCGATGTCCTCGCCGCTGGCGCCGATCAATCCCTGTTGAGCCATGAGCCCGGCAAAGGCGTCGGCGGCGAGCTTGTTGCGCGGATCCAGCTGACAGGCTTTGCGGAGCGCCTGCCTCGCCTCATCCACCTCGCCTAAGCGCCAAAGGGTCAGGCCCAGCAACGTCTGCACGCTGGACACCTGTTCCATCTCGGGCAGCATCTGCCGGACGGTTTCAAGACATTTCTCGTAGTCCCCGGTTTCATACAGGGCATGGGCATACAGCGCGTAGGCATCGGCGGAGGTTGTACCCTCCTCCATCAGACCCGCCAATGCCGCCACCGCCTTGTCCGGGTTCCCCTCAGCCAACATCAGCCTTGCAGCCGAGATCAGTCGCCCCTCGGATTCACTTTCCTCTGCCGGGGTCGCACGCAGGACCGCTCGACCAAGCTCGATCCGATCCGCCAACGCCATCGTGTCATCCGGAGCCGCAAGCAGGTAAGTCACCAC
>CAZJCN010000243.1:0-4422 GCA_964544195.1 uncultured Phycisphaeraceae bacterium
AAGCGGAGAGGGCGGGATTCGAATCATCGATCAGGTCTTGCCAGCAACCAGGGCCTGTTGGCCGACACAAGTAGAACAAATTCATGGACTTGCAGTGTTCGATTCGTCACGGTTCGTCATGATCATGTGGCGATATGGAATTCGCAGTATGGGGAACTTCTGAGGAACCTTTCTACGTCAGAACGGAGAATCTGGCATTCTCCGTTGGTTGTAAGCACCTGCATATAATCCAGCCCATTACCCACGAGACCTCGTCGGCGTTAGGGCGGGATTCAAACAGAACCACCGACATCAAAAACCTCGATTCTGTGCCCTCAGAGGTGTATGTCAGATAATTTAAGGCGCAGTTTAGGGCGCATTATGCCTCTTCAAACCCGAAGGACTCGAATTTCAGAGCCCTGCAGTTTTCCGTCACGTCACGAACGGTCTTGTCCGAAGCTCCGTCCGGCAGCTTGGCCTGGATTTCAAGCGTGATCTCAACCTCGGCACCGACAAGCTTTGTCAGATGCTGAATCACCTCATCAGCAATGCGCGACGCATCGCGGCCCGCACGCAGCGAGTCGAGCTGAACCGAACCATGGAAGCGTCGATAGACAGGCTTGACTGGTTCAGACGGTTCCGTACCGCCGCCGGAAGAGCCGCCGGTGGTCGCGGTCTCGCCACCAATGGTGGTCGTAGCCGTCGCGGTGCCTTGGCCGCCCGAACCGTTTGCAGCCCCCGTGGACGCAGCTGCTGCAGCAGCCTCAGCGTCCAGCTGGGCCTTGGCGACATCCGCCTTGACCAACATGCTCTGCCCGTCAGCGATCACACGCACGGCCGTGCCGGATTGCAGGCCAACGTACCGCTTGGCCTTCTCGTCCCATCCGTCAGCATAGGCGAAGGTGTCGCTCTGCCACGTCAGGCGGCTCAGTCCATCGCGGATGGCCGCGATCAGGACATCGGGGCTTTGCAGGCGCGGCAGATACAGGTAAGTGGCGAAGTCGTCCACCAACTGCTTTACGCTCACATTGTCACCACGCCAGAGCGGTACGCGATCCAGTTCCAGACGCAGCCGCGTCCCGCCCAACTGTGTCAGCAGGAGTTCTTCGTTCACCAGTTTCTTGGATGCCCGCTTCGCTAGCGACTCCTGGCCTTGCTGGCGAATCTCGATCCACTCCGGCTGAGCCTTCGGGTCAGGCTGGCTGGGCACCAACAACCACTGGTAGGTCTCGGGGATGCGGGCCTTGACCGTCTCGTCGGCGTTCCGGCACTTCGTCTCAGCTTGCTTGGTCTGGAAGTTGTCCAAGTTCAATTGCTCCCGCTCTTCCCAGATCGACGTCCAGGCCAAGTACTGCCGGACCGCCTGCAGAAGCTCCTTCTGCCGCGTGGAATCAGCCGCTAGGAAGACGATGGAGTTGCGGTAGTTCCTCGGGCTGGACCCACGCATGTCCAGGATCGCCTGTGCTTCCTGACGGGCCAGACTCTCGGGCTGGTTCTTCGTGTGCGGGAACTCCGGCCCAAGGATGACCAGACGCGCTTCACGGTCGTCTACCACATCGCCGCTGGCCACGCACGCGTGAACCTTGCTGAACTCGCCTCGATACTGAGCCTCCTTGCGAAGCCGCTTCACGACCTCGTCGATCACATCATGCTCGTGCAGTTGCGAGGCCCGGTCCTCGGCCAGACGTGTCACCGTTGGCTGCGTCGAATACCAGTAGCGGGCTCCATCGACGTACAGGTAAGTCGCCTTGTCGGTCAGCCGTCGCAGGGCGTCACCGAACGTCGCCACAGCTTCACCCGGCTGAACACAGCCAAGCTTCACGTGCCGCTCGTCAATGCCGCGATTCGCCGCCTTCTGGATCGGGGCGGACCCCATGTAGATTGTGCGAGACACGCGTCGGCATGCGGAGTATCTTCCCAGCGTGCCTGGATTCTCACGGTCGATGTTCAGCGGCAGTGAATACTCGCCGTCCACGTCCTTGCTGATCACCGCGTCCCACTGATCCTCCAGATACCGCGTAAGCTCGAATCGCACGTTCGAATCGTCGATCGGCACGTTCGCGGGCATGATCAGCAGGTTGCTGTCCTGCCGTTCCCAAAGCGCGTGGATCACCGCCGCCATCAACCGCAGCACGCCGCGCGTCCGCTGGAACTTGTCCAATGTGGACCAATCGTTATAGAGCCGGTCGAACAGTTCCGGGTGAATCGGATACGCCATCTTGATTCGGCGTTCGTACTCAGCCTCTCGACACTCCGAGGGGAACTCGTTCTGCTGCGACCCGTACATGTCCACGAAGGTGCGGGCCACCAGGTCGCGCTGCGCGAACAGCTTGTTGTCGCCGATGGGCTCAAACAGACGCCGCCGCACGATCTCGAAGCCCTCGTCGGGGCTGGCCGGCCGCCAAGACGACTCCACGCGGCCGATGGCATTCTTCAGCCGAGCCAACGCCTGCTGGCCCCAGTTGCCGCCGATCTCGTTGTCCGACGCTGGTACGCTCACCACCAGCAGAGTGTTCTTCGCCACCTTGGCGCTCTCGCTCAGTGTTTGGGCGAACGTGAACTGTGTATCGAACGTGCCTGCGGGGAGGTCGCTGCCCTCATGCAGCTGACGGGCATAGGCGACCCACTCATCGATCAGGATCAGGCACGGTGAGTACTTGTTGAAAAGCTCCTTCATCGTGTCGCCGGGGTTCGTCGCGTTCTCGTCATCGCCACGAACCATCTCGTAGCCTTCCTTGCCACCCAACTGCCAGGCAATCTCGCCCCATAGCGTGTGAACGACTGTGCCGTCTTCCTTCTTGCTCGGCTTGCCGGGCGATATCTTCGTGCCCACCAGAACAGCCCGTCGCACGTTCTGCGGTAGACTCTTGACCTCAGCCTCTGTCATCACGTTGTCCACGCCCGCTAATTCACCGGGCTTCGCACCGCTGAACATGTGCCACAACGCCAACATCGAGTGCGTTTTGCCTCCGCCGAAGTTCGTCTGAAGCTCCACTACCGGGTCGCCGCCCTGACCGCTCAGTCGCCGCAGCGCATTGACCAGAAGCTGCTGCAAACCATCGGTGATGAACGTCCGCCGGAAGAACTCCACCGGGTGCTGGTACTCGCTCGCCGCCTCGCCCTGATACACCTGCCACAGGTCCGCCGCGAATTCAGCCTGCTGGTATCGGCCACTCGCCACGTCCTTATGCGGCGTGACGATCTCCCGCCATGGTCTCAGGTTGCCCGATGGTTGGCCGTTGATAGGCAGCATCTTTTTTTTCTCATCCCGGCGCTGCTGCTCGAACTTCGTCCGCATTAGCTCGGTCTTGATTGCGTTTGCTTTTTCCGCCTGGTTACCTGCCGACACAGCTAGCAACAGCCGCTCGATGCTGTCCAGTGCGCGGTAGCCATCGTCGCTGTTGAACGTGTTCTGGTGCGCCCAACGATTGCGGACATCTCTCAACTCTGATACCAGCGACCGCTCGGCCGGCCCCAGCGTGTTGCGAAATACCGTGTTCCACTGGTCCCACATCACCGTCAGCAGGGCCTGCGTGTCCCAGTGAATCTCACTGGTCTTGCTGCGTGTCTTGTTGTCGAGGATATCCAGAACGACGTCTGTCCACTTCTTGTCGTAGTGGGCCTTCATCTCCCGCTCGACGAACGGCCGCAGGCCGTCGTTCAGCAGGTCCAGTCCTTCGCCAACGCGTGCGTGATTTGTCTTTGCCATGGTTCCAATCCGTTACTCAGCACGATCGTGCCGACTCAAGCAGTTACTCAAACAACCCCGCCGACTTGGCCGGCTTGGACTCGCTCACTGTTCGTGACAGTTTGCTGATCTCGCTCCAGGCGGTGACCAGACTGTTGTAGGCCAGGGCTTCCTGCGCCCAGCCCTTGCGTTCGCAGATGCTGTAGAGGCGGTACGCCAGGTCGCGGGCCATCTCGCCGTAGTCGCCGCCCAGGCGGGCCAGCAGTTCCGCTGCCGACTGCTCACCTTCGTTCTGAAGTCGGCGGATCAGGTGCTGTGTCGCTTCCCAGGCCGTGAGCCGCCTGTCTATACTCGGGTCCCAGTCCTCGGGCATGTCGTCACGGGCAATCAGCTTCACCTTCCCACCCCGTGCGGTGATGACACCAGCCTCGACCAGGCCCTGTACGCTGGTGTTCTTGGCCTTGCTGAGCGTCTCGGCCACGCCGTACGGACCTTCCTGCACGCCGTGCTGCTCGAACCACGCGACCGCCCAGCGGGTGTCGCCATCGAACTCGCCTTCCTGCTCGGTCAGCACCTCGTCGAGCACCTGGTTGATCAGCATCAACGCCGTGCGGACCGTCATCGCCGAGCCGTCGGACTCGACGACCTTGGTGTATCGGCTGAACACAGCCATGCCCGGCCCGATGGCGGCCTGTGCCAGGTCGACCGGGGCGATGTTGCCCGACTGCAGTTTGCTCAGCGCCTCGGGCAGTTCA
>CAZJCN010000244.1:0-4379 GCA_964544195.1 uncultured Phycisphaeraceae bacterium
CGGACGTTGTGGACCCAAGGCACGTGCTTGTCGCCGATGCCTTCGATGCGGTGTCCGCCGAAACCGAACTGGTACAGCGTCGGACACTGCAGGGCCTCCGCGGCGACGATCCTTAGTTGCGGGTGCTGAGATTTAAGGTAATCCCCCGCCGCGATGGTGCCGGCGCTCCCGGTCGCGGAGACAAATCCGGACAGTCGTTTATCGTCGCCGAGGGTCTGGAAGATGTCTTCGATATGCGGGCCGGTGACGTGGTAGTGCCAGGTCGGGTTCCCGAACTCCTCGAACTGGTTGAAGATGACACATTCCGGGCGGGTGTTCCGGATCTCCCAGCACTTGTCGTAGATCTCCTTGACGTTGGATTCGCAGCCGGGGGTGGCGATGACTTCGGAGCAGATCCCATTGAGCCAGTCGAAACGTTCCCGGCTCATCTCTTCGGGCAGGATGGCGACGGCGTCACAGCCCAGAAGCGCCGAATCGAACGCGCCGCCCCGGCAGTAGTTCCCGGTGCTGGGCCAGACGGCCTTGTGTCGGGTCGGATCGAACTCGCCGGTCACCAAACGAGGTGCGAGACACCCGTAGGCAGCGCCGACTTTATGCGCGCCTGTGGGGAAATACTTGCCGACGATGCCGACTATCACCGCATCCACGCCGGTGAACTCGGAAGGAAAGACGATGTAGTTGCCTTCGTTGTAAAGCCCGCCGGTCTCTTTCGGTTCGTTTTTCCAGGTGATGCGGAAGAGGTTGGCCGGGTCCAGGTCCCACAGCCCGACCTGACGCAGACGATTCTTGATTTTCTGAGGAACCTTGGACGGGTCGCGCATCTGCGCGAAGGTCGGGAGCAGGACACGGCGTTCCCGGCATCGTTCGAGTGTACGTTCCAGTACGGATTGATTGATCGTCATGCGTCGGCTCCATCGAGTACGCCCCGGCCGGCCAAGGCGCTGGCGAGGCTGTCGAGGTCGGGTGGGATACGGATCGGCTGCCCCCCGGCTTGGATCGCGGCGCGGGTGTCTTTCAGGCCGCTGCCGGTGACCATGCACAGGACGCAATCATCTGCGGAAAACAGGTCGTATTCCCCGGCCGAGACGATCCCCGCCAGTGCCGCCGCCGCGGCGGGCTCGGCGAAGACTCCGTGTCGGCCTGCCAGTTTCATCGCGTCGAGGATGTGGGCGTCGTCCACACAGATCACCACGCCGTCGGACTCGGTCAGCGCATTGAGAGCTTTGCGCCAGTTACGTGGGACGGGAACGTTGATGCTGTCAGCGATGGTGCCGGCGGCCTGTGACGGGTCCGGCAGGTTGCCGTGCTCGATCAGGTGGGCGATCGGTGCAACACCTTCCGCCTGCACGCCCAACAGCCTCGGCAACCGGTCGATGACGCCGAGGTCATGCATGTGTTTCAGGCCTTTCCAGATCCCGGCGATCGTGCAGCCGTCCCCGACACTGACAGCCACCCAGTCGGGCACGCCGCCGTGGGTGTTGGTCTGTTCGGCGATCTCCAGCCCCGCTGTCTTTTTGCCTTCGACGAGTACCGGATTGATGGCACAGTTTCGGTTGTACCAGCCGAATTGGGCGCAGGCGTCGGAACAGAGCTGATAAGCCTGGTCGTAGCTGCCGCGAACGGCCACGACGTGCGCTCCATACACGAGCAGCTGCGCGAGTTTGGGTTCGGGTGCCGTCTCCGGCACGAAGATGACACACGGAACCCCGGCAAGTGCGGCGTGTCCGGCGAGGCTGGTCGCGGCGTTGCCGGTCGAAGCGCACGCGATGACACGGGCGTGATGCTCCATGGCATGGGCCACCCCTACCGAACTGGCCCGATCTTTGAATGAGGCGGTGGGGTTTCTCCCTTCGTCCTTGAAAAGCAGTTGACGCAGGCCCAAAGACCGGGCCAGTCGTGTGGCGTCGATCAGGGGCGTCCAGCCGACGGACCAGTGCTGTGGAACGGAGGCCGGCTCCAGCGGCAGCAGCTCCCGGTAACGCCAGTGGTTCAACGGCCGATCTTTGAGCGGATGTTCGCGCCAGGCGTGTCGGACAGCGTCGAGGTCGAAATGGATGTCCACGATCCCGTCATTCGGACCGCATTCCGGGCAGGCGACCCAAGGCCCGTCCGGGGAATACTCGCGCCCACACGCCACACACGACAACCCTGTCACGCATCGACTCATGAGATGAATCCCAAATCCATGATTGTACCGCACAAGCCCGTGATGACCTAGCATAAACATTTTGAAAGAAAAAGGTTGGTGATAACGGGCACGTCGATTAGGCTAAGGGGCCAAACCGGCGTGTGCCGGCTTATTGGTTCGACGTCAGCGATATTCATGGTTGATCTTTACTGCACGCCGTTCGTGGACCTGATAGACCGGATGCGTCTGGAATACCGGACGCGGTCGAGTTTATTTGACCTGCCTCAGAAGAAATGGTTTGCTCCACGCGAGGACTGGCCGGACCTTTCGGTGACGTTCCATGGCCGACGGGCGGGCAACCCGGTCGGGCCGGCGGCGGGTCCGCAGACACAGATGGCGCAGAACCTGGTGTTGGGCTGGTTGGCGGGGGCACGGATCTTTGAACTCAAGACCGTGCAGGTCAACGACCGGCTCAAGATCCCCCGCCCGTGCATCGATGCGGCGAACGTCGGATACAACGTCGAGTGGTCACAGGAATTGAGACTGCCCGAGTCGTTGGATCAGTATGTCCAGGGCGCGATGCTGATCCACATGCTTCGGCACAGCCCGGAGTCCTTGGGCCTGCCGGGTGACCTGCCCGGCTGGCACGGGCCACAGGCGGACACCCTGTTCGATATGTCCGTCGGATACGACCTGAAGGGCATCCAGTCCGATC
The DNA here is from genome assembly GCA_964544195.1 of uncultured Phycisphaeraceae bacterium. GTDB lineage: Bacteria > Planctomycetota > Phycisphaerae > Phycisphaerales > Phycisphaeraceae > CAZJCN01. The sequence continues at coordinate 2,844 of CAZJCN010000244.1, forward strand.
CGGTCCGGCGGTTCATCGACGGGATGTTGGATGCGTCTCAGGAAGTCGAGCGGCTGCGTGACCAGATCCCGGCCCGGCTCAAAACCCTGCGCGAACTGGACTACCCGTACAACCTGAGCCAAAGCATCACGCTGTCCACCTTTCACGGCTGCCCAGCGGACGAGATCGAAAGCATCTGTTCCTATCTGCTGACCGAGGTCGGCGTGGACGTGATTGTCAAAATGAACCCGCCGATGCTGGGCAAAGACCGGCTGGAATACCTGCTCTATGACGTGATAGGGTATCACGAGGTCAAGGTGAACCCCGAGGCATATACCAGCGGGCTTCAGTTTGATGAATCGATCCTGATCTGCAGACGGTTGGCTTCACTAGCCAGACAGCACGGGCGATCGTTCGGCGCCAAGTTTTCCAATACGCTTGAGGTGTTGAACCACAAGGACTTTTTCACGCCGGACAACAAGGTGATGTACCTGTCAGGTCCACCGTTGCATGTCATCACGCTTGCGCTGGCACATAAGTTCCGGCAGGAGGTCGGCCACGAGATGCCGATCACCTTTTCAGCAGGGGTCGATCGCAAGAACTTCCCGCTGATGGTCGCCTGCGGGTTCAAGCCGGTCACCACCTGCACGGACCTGCTCAAGCCCGGGGGCTACGGCCGACTGCCGGGGTACCTGGGTGACCTGGCGGCGTCGATGGTCAAGGCCGGCGCCACAACGGTAGACGAATATCTCCTACAAGCTTTCAATCACGAAGAGCAGGCCAAGGGCGACCCGGTGCTGGCCGGTTTCCTGAACACGCAGGACGTGATGTGGCAGGTGCAGAACGACGAGCGTTACTACCAGAAAAACAATCGACTGGTTCCCAAGCGGATCAACTCACACCTGACGGTTTTTGATTGCATCACCTGCAACAAGTGCATCCCGGTCTGCCCGAATGATGCGAACTTTCTTTACCGGACGCCGAAGGTGGAGCTGACTTATCGCGACCTGCTCGTGAAGACGGACGGCTCGGTGTCGGAAACCGGAGAGCCGAAGCGGTTCAACGTGGAGCGGACCGAGCAGATCGCCAATTTTGCGGATTACTGCAACCACTGCGGAAACTGCGACACATTCTGCCCGGAGTACGACGGCCCTTACCTGATGAAGCCGAGCTTCTTCGGCAGTCGACGGTCGTTCGAGGAAGGTGCCCCCCATGACGGCTTCCTGTTTGAGGTATCCGACAGATCAGGAGGCCCGGCCCTGCACGGAAGGATTCAGAGACAGACGTTTTGCCTCGACCGTGCGGGGGCAGATCAGGAGACATGGCACTTTGATGACGGGACGGTAAGAATAGAGCTGAGTCCCCGGTCCCTGGGGTCGGCCCGGCTGCTTTCCGCCCCTCCGAAAAAGGACCATATCGTTAACTTATGCCATTTCCTGACGATGCATACCCTTTGGGGGGCCATGACGGACCCGACACGCGTCCACCAGGTCAATGCCCCCCTGCTCGCCGAGCGTTCATCCTGATCCCTCAGGCACGCTGACGAACCCAAAGCCC
>CAZJCN010000245.1:0-4361 GCA_964544195.1 uncultured Phycisphaeraceae bacterium
GCCGCACGCAGAGTCATCGTGGACTTGGATTACGCCCGACGTCACGCGATCAATGCCAGTACAAGTGTTGTGGTACAGGTCAGCAGCAGCCAGGATTCCATCACAATTGTGGGGGTTCCGTCACTGGACGACCCCGCCAAGCCGTGGGTGACCGATCTTTCCAAAGAGCCGTATCACGCGGACATCGTGATCAGCAGTTTCCCCATGGGGAAAGTCACATTCGACGGCTATGGCACACCGGATACCACCGGTGGGCTCCAGATTTCATCCGGTGGTGAAACCCGCTGGGTCATACTGGACAAGGACACGGGAAAGGCGACGATCCAATGATGGGTTTGCCACACCCGACATCCCGCGAGGCACAGGCCTTCACGCTGATCGAGATGATGGTCAGCCTGTCGATCCTGTCGATCGTGTTCCTGGCGATGGGGTCCGTGATGATGCTCTCGGCTAAAGCCATCCCCGCTCCGGATGCGCCGACCAATCACTTGGTCAGTGCGGCCGAAGTTCTCGATCAGATGGCGAGTGAACTTCAGACCGCGACCAGCGTGAGCGTTGCCACGGACAAGGGGATCGCCTTTACCGTGCCGGACCGTGACGGGGATGATATCGAAGAATCGATCGTGTACCTGTGGGGGGGTGTCCAGGGGACCGGAATGGTGCGTCAGTACAACGGTATCAATACGACACCATTGCCTTCGGTCTACGCATTCAATCTGATCTATGACACCTATGATGCCCCCCAGCCGGACGCTCAAGTGGTGAGCGGGGAGATGCTTTTTGCTTCCCATGATCCGCCGATCGATCCCACAGATCATGAGATCAAGATCGATAATTGGGTCGGCCAGTTTTTCCAACCCAGCGGATTGCCAGCCGACACAATTGACTGGTCCGTGACGCGCGTCTTACTCAAGGTCAAGGACGGTGGTGGAAAGAACACCGGGGAATCGCTTGTCCAGCTCAGGACCCCGACCATCGTCGGCCTGCCCAGTAATACGGTTCTGGAGCAAGTGCCCTTATACGAATCGACCCTCTCGGGTAGTTATGTCTGGCGGGAATTCAATTTCTCCAGCGTGACGGGTATATCACCGAGTGACGGGTTGTGTGTCGTGGTTCAATGGGTGAGTGACGGAAAATCGGCTAGCGTTCTGGGAGATGATGGGTCGGGTGCCGGCCTGTTGAAAACCGGTAATCAAGGATTGACTTGGACAATCGATAACACCAATAAGTCCTTGGTGTATTACGTCTATGGAACCTATACCTACCCGGTCCCTCAGCCGCCGATCAAACGTATCCGCACCATTACCATGGCGTTAAACGTGGGAGAGACGCCGAAGACACGTGTGCGGACAGCGGTGAATCTGTTGAAGCAGCCCGTCATGCCATGAACTCATGAAACACGAGAGTATCGACATCTCGAATCGCTGTGCCTCGGTTGAAACACACAGCCGACAGGGTTATGGCTTTTCCCTCATCGAGGCGGTGATGTCCATCCTGATCGTCGGGTTGATGCTGGTGGCGGCGCTGAATACGGTCGGGGCTTCCAAGGTTGCACAGGCCCGTCAGTCGGAGCAGGTTCAAGGCCCGATGCTGGCGCAGGACCTGATGGCGGAGATCCTGGCTCAGCCTTTTCGAGAACCGGTCGATAGCCCGAAATTCGGCAGAGAGTCCGGCGAATCCGGCGGTGATCGGTTGGATTGGGATGACGTGGACGACTACGACGGCTGGTCGGCACAACCCCCGCAGGCCAAAAACGGGAACACGTTGCCCGGGCTGAAAGGTTGGGAACGAGCGGTCAGCGTGACTTGGGCGGTTCCTGACAATCCGGAGACGGATTCACCTATCGCGACAGGGATCAAAAAGATTACGGTGACGGTGCGACATCAGGGCCGGGTGGTGGCCACGTTGACCAGCCTGCGGTCGAATGCCTGGCCGAATAGTTTTTCGGGCAACGGTAATGGCGGGGGGGGGCTGCCGCAGAATGTGCAGACCCTGTTGGGTAATTAGGAGTCGATCATGGTCTCGTCACAGGCAACCAAGGCGAATCCACGCTGCCGAGGCACGGTGTACATTCTCGTGTTGGGCGCGTCGCTGCTGGTGGCGGCGATCGGGGTGTCTTCTCTGATGGCGGCCCGGGTACAGCGACAAGTGACCACCATGACCGACGACAAGATCCAGGCCCGCGAGCTGGCCCGCTCGGCGATCGATCGCGGTCTGTACGAGATCCGGACCAACCCGGGTTGGCGGGCGACCATCAGTACGAATCTGATTAAAAATATCAATCTGGCTGGGGGCCAATACACCCTTCAGATCGTCGACCCGGTCGATGGTAATCCGGTCAACAACACCACCGACCCCGCCTGGCTGATCGGTGAGGGTAAAGTTGGTGCTGCCTGTTATCAACTGGCGGTGCTTGTATCCGGTGACGGGACCGTGCAATCGGACACCTGGACGCGTGTGGTACAGTAAAACAGTCAGATTGTAGTCTTACGCCGCCGAGCGGCTTTCCGATTCATGGCGGGCGACCATGGCGTCGTAGCCTGAGAAATCCAGCTCCACGAACAACGGGGCCAGTGTCGGGTCGAACTGGGTACCGGAGCAGTTACGGATCTCTTCCAACACCTTCTCCCTCGGCATGGCTGGCCGATAGGACCGTGTCGAGCTCATCGCGTCGAACGTGTCCGCCAGCGCCAGGATCCGCCCGTCAAGCGGGATGTCCAGCCCGGAAAGCCCGTGCGGGTACCCCTTGCCGTCCCATCGTTCGTGGTGGTGCAGTACGCCCGGCAGGACCGGGTCGATGAGCATGATCCCTTTGAGGATGTGATACCCGATCGTGGGGTGTTGCTTGATGTATTCGAACTCTTCTTCGGTCAGTTTGCCGGCCTTACAGAGCACGGCTTCGGGCACTCCGATCTTGCCGACATCGTGGACCAGCCCGGTCGTATGGATGCGTTCGATTTCTTTCTTGGCCATCCCCATTTTCTTGGCCAGCTCGGCGGCGAGATAGGCGACGCGCTCGGAGTGACCGCGGGTGTATTCGTCCTTGGCGTCGATCGCGGCGGTCAGGGCGGTGAGTGTGCCAGTGAACATCTGACGTTGTTCGTCGAAACGGGCGATATTTTCGTGGAACACACCCATCAGGTTGGCCGTTGCCTCGAAGAACATCAGCTCTCCACTGATGACATCACTTTGCATCGGGTTGCTGCCGCGCTTATTGCCAGCCAACAGTACGCCCACGACTTCACCGTCGTGGGTGATCTGCTCAACAATCACTTCTGAGCCGACCAGCTCGGCAAGTCGGCTCGAAGACGGGTCGAGCAGGCGTGTCCACTCGCTCTTGCGCCGCCGGCCGAGTTGTTCAAACAGCACCTCTTCAAAACGCTGTTCGGGGCAGGGCAGTTCACCGGCGATAAAAAGACGGCCCGTGAGGTCGGCGACGTTTCTCGGACTGTCCCAGAACTTGACCGCGATCCATCGGAATGGCAGCACCGGCAGGATCTGTTGGCAGCACATCGGGATCGCGTCGATGGGATCCTCGAGACTGTTCATCAGCCGGGTTAGCCGAAACAACAGGTTGATCTGTTCGAAGCTGTCCAGCAGTTGTTCGCTGAACTGGTCGATGGCCACGGTATCGTTTTGGATATGGGTGTGATCTTCAAGCGTCTGTTCGAACGCGGCGCGCAGCAGCGGCAGGTCCACGTCCCCGGGCCAGGTGTAACATGCCAGTGCATCACGCACGGATTGCTCTTCCACGCCGATCTTATGGCACAGACTTTTGAACCACTTGCTGTCAAAAACGGCCGGCGAGAGTGTCAGGCCCATCACGAGCCAGGCCAGACGGCGGTTTTTCAGTTGCCTGGCGGGGATCACCCAGCATCCCGGCGCCATTTCAACGGGTTGTGGTTCGGGTTGGTTCAGCCAGTCACGTCCCAGAGACCAGATGTGATCGCGCAGCGGGTTGGAATGCAACCACCACCCGGCCGGGCCATTATCTTGAGGTTCGACCAGGTGTTCGCCGTCCGGTGACAGCCGCCAGCACGCCAGCCGCAGATTTCGACATCGTGCCGAGAGATCTGCAAAACTGTCCACCCCGGGTTGTGCCGTGTTGTACAGGTTCACGCCGCGTTCGCGCCTCCGTGTGAGATGTCCCCGTCCGCTTCAAGCATCAGGTCATGAATCACGCCCAACAGCTCGCGGGCACTGAATGGTTTACACAACAATTGTCGGATATTTGTCCTCGCCAGTTCACTCGGAGACAGCTTGTGCCCTCTGGCGGTCACCATCACGATGGGGATGTCCGCGGTCTGATCGGATTCATGCAGCTTGACACACATCTCGTATCCGGAGAGCACCGGCATCTG
>CAZJCN010000246.1:0-4361 GCA_964544195.1 uncultured Phycisphaeraceae bacterium
CCACGGCTAGTACTTCGGCCCCGATCAGGATGACGTTGGGCTTATTCCCATAACTGAGTGGGTCGGTGGTCATGGACGATCTCGAAACATACCCCTCACAGGAGAGATGCCACAGGACCCGTCGCGGGGACAGACGGCCAGGACACCGACGGCACCGGGCCGACGACGCTTAGGGCTGCTCCGATCAAGGCCTGACCCGGTTCACGCGCCTGCCCGTGCATCGGGCCCGGCCGTCTGTCTCCGCGACGTAGTCCGCCTCGACCCGCGAGGGTCGAAACTTCCGATCTGACAATAACCTCCCGCCTCACCACTGGCAAATCCCTTGGCCCGAAAGCGTTTCCGGCGTATGATGTCGGGATTCATAGCCGGGGTGGGCATATCCATACCAAGGACCGAGATCCATGATCCTGTTCATCCTTCGCGGAGCCTTCATCCTCCTGACCGCCGCGGTCACCGCTCTCTACTTACTGTCGAACCAGTGGGGCGCGAACGTGGACTTTCCCATGTTCGTCCTGCTGTTGGGTGTCACGATCGGCATCACTTCCATCATCGTCGCCATCGACGCCTGGACACAACACAAGAAACTATCCGCGATCTCCGGCGTGTTCCTCGGGCTGGTGGCCGGCCTGCTGGCCGCTTATGCGCTGTCGTTCGTGATCGACCTAATCGGCGTGCTGACCCTGCCCAAGGATGAAACCGCCAGACAGGCGTACCTGAACCTGTTGCGGGGTGTGAAGGTCGTGGTCGGGCTGATCACCTGTTATCTCGGGATCTCGCTGGTGCTCCAGACCAAGGACGACTTCCGTTTCGTGATCCCGTATGTCGAGTTTGCCAAGGAAACCCGCGGCAATCGGCCGATCATCCTCGACACCTCCGTGATCGTGGACGGGCGAATCCTGGACATCATCCAGACACAGATCATTCAGGGCACGTTGATCATCCCCCGTTTCGTGCTCAATGAACTGCAGCAGATCGCCGACTCGGCGGACAAGCTCAAGCGTGCCCGGGGACGCCGGGGCTTGGAGATGCTCCAGAAACTCCAGGAAAACCGCATCGTGGAGGTGGCCATCGACGATACGGAAGTCGAGGGGGCAAGTGTCGATCAGAAGCTGATCTCGCTGGCGCTGCTCAAGCGAGGGCGGGTGATGACCAACGACTACAACCTCAATAAGATCGCGTCGCTACGTGGCGTGGATGTTATCAATCTCAACGATCTGGCCAAGGCGCTGCGCCCGGTCGTGCTGCCTGGTGAACACCTGCACGTCAAGCTCGTCAAGACCGGGGAAGGGCCTAATCAAGGCGTGGGCTATCTGGACGACGGGACGATGGTCGTGGTTGAGCAGGGCCGAACGCATATCGGGCAGGAAGTCGATCTTGTCGTCACCAGCACCCTGCAAACCTCCGCCGGGCGGATGATCTTTGGTCGGTTCGCCAGCGAAGACCACCCCCCAGTCTCCGAAGGCAACGAGCCCACAGCGTCTGAACCACCTACGGAACATCCCCCCCAACCCGCCGCCACCACCGAGCAGACTCGGCCGACCCGGACCGGCGTGTCCGGTCGAAATCCGCGGCGGGCGAGGTAAAAGATTCAGATGCCCAAGGCCTGAGCAATGGCGTACCCCATCTCGGCGGGTGAGTCGGCGATGTGGCAGCCGGCGGCCTTGAGCGCCGAGATTTTAGATTCGGCTCCGCCCTCGCCGCCGGAGATGATCGCCCCGGCGTGCCCCATCCGTCGGCCGGGCGGCGCGGTGCGCCCAGCGATGAACGCGGCAACCGGCTTCTTGAAATTCGCCTTGATGTACGCCGCCGCCTTTTCCTCGTCGCTGCCCCCGATCTCGCCGATCAGGATCACGCCGTCGGTCTGGTCGTCCTCATTGAACAGCGTCAGGCAGTCGATAAAGTCCATCCCGCGGACCGGGTCACCACCGATGCCGATGCAAGTCGTTTGGCCTAGCCCGTGATTGGCCGCCTGCCAGACCGCCTCGTAGGTCAGCGTACCGGACCGGCTGACGATGCCGACGTTCTTCCCGCTCTTGCCCTGCCCGGCCGGGACGTGGATGTAGCCGGGCATGATCCCGATCTTGCATTCGCCGGGCGTGATGATCCCGGGGCAGTTCGGGCCGATCAGACGCACCCCGCTGTACTTTGACTGAGCCAGGGTTTTCTTGACCCGCATCATGTCCTGCACCGGCACCCCCTCGGTGATGCAGACGATCATGGTGATGCCGGCGTCGGCGGCTTCGAGGATGGCGTCCGCGGCAAACGGCGGCGGGACGAAGATCATCGTCGCGTCGGCCCCGGTATCCCGGACCGCCTCGAAGACCGTATTGAAGATCGGCAGCCTGTTAGCGTCTTTCTGTCCACCCTTGCCGGGGGTCACCCCCCCCACCATCTGAGTGCCGTAATCCAGGCAGCCTTTAGTATGGAAGGCCCCTGCCGAGCCGGTAATTCCCTGACAGATCACCTTGGTATGCTTATCAACAAGTATGCTCATAGTGGGGGCAGAATACCGGCCGCACGCCGGCGTGACAAAACAGCCCGTAGGCAGGGACTCACGCCGATCGCTCCGGATTCGACCAAGCCAGTATCCTGAATCGTTCAAGCCATGCCCGAACGCCCGAACATCCTGATCTTCATGACCGACCAGCAACACGGCGGGACGGTCCTGCCGAGCCATCGACTCAAGGCGATCACGCCCAACCTCGATCGGTTCCGCGAACAATCCACCACTTTCACACGAACCTATTGCCCGTCACCACACTGCTGCCCGTCCCGGGCGTCTTTTTTTACGGGCCTGTATCCCTCGCAGCACGGTGTCTGGCACAACATCAACGTCGCCAACGCGATCTCGCGCAGCCTGTATCCCAGTGTGCGACCGTGGAGTCTGGACATGGTCGATGCGGGCTACCGCTTGGCTTATGCCGGGAAATGGCACGTCTGCGAAGACAAGGACGCCTCGGCTTTCGGTTGGGACGTGGTATACCCACCCGGCGGCCACGCCGTCACACCCGGAGATCATGAACAACAGACAGTGACGGCTACCCAGCGTGAACTTCAGGTCTACGACCGTGTCTCGATAGCAGATATCGACCAGCCACGCGGCGAAGGGCAGATCCTACGTCCGGGCTATCCGGTCTACACGCACTACGGCACGAACGACAACCCGTTCAACGACACGACCTGCACCGAAGCCGGACTCGAAGCCCTTGACCGCCTGTCCCGACACGAGGAGCCGTGGTGTCTCTATATCGGGACGCTTGGGCCACACGACCCGTACACCCCTCCAGCAAGGTTCCTGGACCTGTACCCGCCCGATGATCTGCCCCCTTTGCCACCGACGTTCCATGATGACATGTCGGACAAGCCGGCCCTGTACCGACGAACACGGGCGAGATTCGATCAACTATCCGAACACGAACATCGTCAGGCCATCCGTCACTACCTGGCTTTCTGTTCGTACGAAGACTGGTTGTTCGGCCGGGTGCTGGATGCGTTGGAACAAAGCGGGCAGGCAGACAACACGTGGGTTTTGTTCCTGTCGGACCATGGCGATTACGTGGCGGACCACGGCCTGTGGTGCAAAGGTCTGCCCGCCTTCGATTCCGCCTATCACGTCCCGCTGATGGTTCGCGCCCCCCTGTCAGACACTTCCTGCCAGGGGCGGGGCCGATCCGTTGACGCGTTCACAAGTCTGGTCGACCTCGGCCCGACGATTCTTGACTCGGCCGGGATCACCTCGGCTCAACCCATGGCCGGGCGCAGTCTGATGCCTTGGTTGACGGGACAAACCCCGCACCAATGGCGGGACGCTCTGTTCTTTCAGACCAACGGCAATGAAACCTACGGCATCCAACGCGGCGTGATGACCGACGATTGGAAGCTGGTCTTCAACAGCTTCGACTACGATGAACTGTATGACCTGCGGTCGGACCCCGACCAGATGCGAAATCTATCCGGTCAGCCGGAGTACGAGCCGATCCGGCGAGAGCTTTATACAACCATGTGGCGGTTGATGCTCGACTACCAAGACACGTATGTGAACCCCTACATCGCTTCCGCGCTGGCGGATTACGGGCCTGGGATGGTCAAGCAAGTCCGTCCATAATCGGCAACCGAACCTACTCGTCGTCGTTATCGTTGGAGACTTCGACTTCAATTGAAGATCGGATCCCCCCGCGTCCGGTCCAGTCGGTACGCAACAGCATCCATTTGGGCTTCATCAGCTCCGCAAGGTCGTTGGCGATCCGGTTGGTCACCGCCTCATAGAAGATGCCTTCATTGCGGAACGACTGGTAATAGAGCTTGAGGCTTTTCAGTTCGACGCAAAGCTTGTCGGGGATATACCGAAGCGTCACCGTGGC
>CAZJCN010000247.1:0-4349 GCA_964544195.1 uncultured Phycisphaeraceae bacterium
TGTTGTCAGACTCGCACGGACGGGCCGTCACCACACGGCGGGCGGTCGAGCTGCTGGTTCAGGCGGGCGTTGATCTACTGATCCACCTCGGAGACGTTGGTACGGTCGAGGTGATCGATGAGCTGGCGGTTCAGCAACCGGACAGCCAGTCTGTGATACCGGCCCGGCTGGTGTTCGGGAACACCGACTGGGACATTGCTGCCCTGTCGGAGTACGCACGGTTCCTTGGGATCACCGTGGATCACCCTGTCGGCGAACTGGCGTTGGAGCAGGGTGAGCTGGTGTTCTGTCATGGCCACGAGTCGGCTGTCATGAACCAGGCCTTGGCGCGGGGCGTACGCTACTTGTGTCACGGACACACGCACCAGGCAGCGGACCAACGTCAGGGACACACACGGGTGATCAATCCCGGTGCCCTGTGTCGGGCTCACAGGTACACGGTCGCGGTTCTCGATACGGACACCGATCAGCTCGAGTTCATCCGGGTTCCGGCCCGCTGAACGAAACGGTCGGGGCTGATACAATACGGAGACTCAGGTCGTATTCCGGATTGGATTGTGGCTATCGACCTGCTGACAGGAATGATTTCGGCATAATGTCCAAAATGCACACCGACAACACGCTGCCCGGCCTGAAGGTCCGCTCCTATCAACCGAGCGACCAACCTGCGGTGTCGTGGCTCTATGACCACGGGCTGTTGGCGGGCCAGATCGCGCCCAATGACACCGGAGCTGACATCGACAACGTCCGGGAGGCGTACTTCGACAGTGACCGGCATCATTTCTGGGTCGCTGAAGTGGACGGAAAGGTCATAGGGATGATCGGTGTCGCCAGCGACGAACCTCACACGGCTGAGGTCCGCCGACTGAGGGTCGATCCGGCGTACCAGAAAACCCCGATCGCCGCCAAGCTGCTGGAGACGGCCGTCAACCACTGCAAGCACCACGGTTACCTCAAGGTACGGTTGGACACGCGTTTCGAACGTAACGCGGCGGTGGGCCTATTCGATCATCTCGGGTTTCAACACACCCGAACCAAAACGCTGCACGACAAAGAACTGCTCGAGTTCTATCTCGACCTGTACCGGCAGGACAAGAACGAAGACGATTAACCGGGCATCACCGCTCAATAAAAAAAGCCGCCGATGCAAAAAAGCAAGGCGGCTTTTTTGATGCTCAATGTAATCAGCCACTTACGCCGGGTCCGCAGCGGAGGGCGGGTAGAACCGGGACCCCGGCAGGGGCACCCGACGGTTGACATTCGGCCCGGGCAGGTGCGGGGCTATCGCGGCACTGGCGACCGCGACGACGATGTTCACAGCGGTGTAGACCCACCAGAACCGGATCGGGTCAACTCGGACAAACACCAGGATGCCCGTCGCCAGCATGACCGCCAGCGAGATCGGGATCAGCCCACGCCAAGCCAGCTTCATCAGCTGATCGAATCGCAGACGCGGCAGCGTCCATCGGACCCACATCATCACGAACAGCAGGAACGTGATCTTGCCGACAAACACGTTGAACTTGATGAACACCACCAGCAGCCCAAGCCACCACGGGTCACCCGGCGCCACCTGCGGAAGCAGCGAATAGCCGGTGTAGCCCAGCAGCGGCGCGATGTCCCACCCCCCGAGGAACAGGATGGTAAAGAATGCGCAGCCGGTGATCATGTGCATGTATTCGGCAAGGAAAAACAGCGCCCACTTCATCGAGCTGTATTCAGTATGGAACCCGCCGACCAGCTCCTGCTCGGCCTCAGCCAGGTCGAAGGGAGCACGGTTGGTTTCCGCCAAGATGCAGGTAAAGAAAATGACCGCCAGCAACGGGTGCATCAGGATGCCCCACGCCCCGCCGGCCTGCTGCGAAACAATGACCGACGTGTCACTTGACCGGTAGCAGAGGATCGCCACCAGCACGCAGACCCCCATGGGGATTTCATAGCTGAGCATCTGTGCGGTCGCCCGCAGGCCACCTAGGAAGGAATACTTGTTGTTCGAGGCATACGCCCCGACCACGATGCCGTAAACCCCCAACGAGGACACAGCCAGCATGAAGATCACGCCGATGCTGATCGGCGCGACACTGACGACGACGCGCCCGGCTTGTGCGATCTCCACACCGAACAACGTCAACCCCGGGAAATCCCAGACGCCGCCCCAAGGCACGACCGCCCAGCCGATCATCGCCGGGATCACCGCCAGCACCGGCGCCAGGCAGAAGAGGATCTTGTCTACATGAGGAGGGGTGTAGTCTTCCTTGACCAGCAGCTTGATGCCGTCCGCCAGCGCCTGCCCCAGGCCGAAGAAGAACTTCTCGTTCATGAAGTCCATCTTCAGGGCCCGCCAGATGTTGTCCTGGCCGAAGGAGAAGTTGGTGCGGTTGGGCCCGATACGGTCCTGGCTCCAGGCGGCGACCTTGCGCTCGAGGAAGATCAGATAAGCACAGGCCCCCAGGATCATGTGGGCCACGACGGCGATGATGACGACACTGACGAAGAACTGTGCGCTGAACATAGGTCGAGGTCTGCTCGTAGGGTTTCAGGACAGGCCCTTAGGCCGAAACTGTCGTCGGCATCCACGCCCGGATGCCGTTACAATCCCCCGTCCGTCGAGTCATCCGAGGATTGATCCGCCGGACGCCCAAACGACGATCTAAGGTTACAAAGATTAGGGTCAGCCCCCCCGTGAAGCAAACCAGCCCCGAAACCGACCTCCCGGCCGTGCCCCAGACCGACGAGACGATCAAGGAGACGTTCGAGTCGATCGTCATCGCGTTCATCCTCGCGTTCGTCTTCCGGGCCTACGTCGTGGAGGCGTTCGTGATCCCTACCGGGTCGATGGCCCCGACGCTGCTGGGGGCCCACTACCGGGTCGAGTGCGAGCAGTGCGGCTACGAATTCAAGATCAACTACAACCCACGGACGGAAGGTCAGGACGCCCCCTGGCGACGCGGAGCGGTGTGCCCGATGTGCCGATACAACATCGACATGAGGCGGTATGCCCGCCCCCTGCCCGGCGACCGTATCCTCGTCCATAAGTACATCTACACCGTCAGCTCGCCCCGTCGCTGGGACGTAGTGGTGTTCAAGGCCCCCCACCAGCCCAAGACGAACTTCATCAAACGGCTGGTCGGATTGCCCAATGAATCCATCCGCCTGCTGGACGGCAACGTCTACACTCAGGCTGAAGGTGAAACGACGTGGAAAATCGCCCGCAAGTCGGACTACCCGAAGGTCCAGCGTGCGGTCTGGCAGCCGATCTACCACAGCCAGTACGTCCCGCGGGACCTGGGTCGGCTTGACGGCCCGGGCGAACGAAGCCGAGCGAACGTCTGGCGGGTGCCTTGGGTCGTGGAATCCGGCCGATGGGATATCGAAGGCCGACGCAGCTACCGATTCGAAGGCGGGGAAGGCCGGATCCGGTTCGATTTCTATCAACGAGGGCTTCGGTTCACTGTCCCGGAGGTCTATGCCTACAACCAGTACGATATCCCCTCTTTCAATGACGAGATCGAGGACATCCGTCTGGCGACGGCGATCCAGCCTGAATCCTTGGACACTACGCTACGGCTGATCACCCAAACCCGTCTGGACGGGCCGACTCAGACCGTCTGGGCGGAGATCCAAGGCAACGGAACGGTCAGGCTGATGGCCAAGGATCTGGACACTGGTCAGGAGGTTGAGCTGAAATCAGCCACTGCGGATCCCATGAAAATCGGCATTGCCACGCCGGTGGAACTGTGGGCGGTGGACCAGGAACTGAGCGTGTGGGTCGATGGGCGTCGTGTCCTGAGTTATCCCTATGCCAGCGAACTAACACTGGACGAGCTGGCCCAGCGTCCCCCGCCCCGAAGAACGCCGGAGGTTCGGATTGAGGTCGCGGGCGGTCCTGTGACGCTGCACCGGGTCGAGTTAGACCGCGACCTGTATTACGCCAGCGGCAACGGATTGGGGCCGGCTCGCGGCGGGATGTATCGCGACGCCCAAGGCCGTGTCGTCACCACGGATGTCAGGCCCATGCAGCTCCATGACGACGAATATTTCTGCATCGGTGACAATAACCCCCTGAGCGATGACGGACGGTTCTGGGACCCCGACCCGATGCGCACCGGTAACAGTGATCACGTCGGAGCTGATGCGCTTTGGGTAAGGACTCGGTACTTCGGCCGGGACGTGACGGACAACCTGCGAGACGGGATCGTACCACACGAGCTGATGATGGGCCGGGCCTTTTTCGTTTACTTCCCTGCCCCGTTTGCCTGGCGCGAGGGCGGCGCGAGAGTGATCCCGAACTTCGGCGACATGCGGTTCATCCACTAACCATTTGTAAATACAACCGCTAAAGGAGATGA
>CAZJCN010000248.1:0-4348 GCA_964544195.1 uncultured Phycisphaeraceae bacterium
AATCTGCTGGTGCATAATGTTTTAGGGATTCTGATGGTACTCGTGGGCCTGGCGCTGGCCGGCGGGGTGACTGGCCCGAGATAAGATGGCGGTTTGTTGACTATTCAAACCATTTCTTTGTGACCTGTAGTTGGTTGTCGCGAACGGAAAAGTTTGATCACTTGGGCGTTGTCGAAATCGTGCTGCCGGTTACAATCAACATAAAGCCGTGCTATTACGTGCCTTGATAAAAAGATTTAAATGTCTTATCCGGGTGTGAGGAGTCAAGACCGATGGGTGCCGGGACAAAGCAGAAGCCGGGCGTCAAGCCGTCTTATGAGGTCCGCTCGGCGGTTGTCCGCTTCGCGGGTGATTCGGGCGATGGAATGCAGTTGGCCGGGACCCAGTTCACGACAACCAGCGCGATCGTAGGTAACGACATCGCCACGCTGCCGGATTACCCCGCCGAGATTCGCGCCCCTGTGGGGACGGTGGCTGGGGTCTCCGGGTTCCAGATCAACTTTTCCAGCGAGGACATCCACACGCCCGGCGACCGGGTCAATGCCCTGATCGCCATGAACCCCGCCGCGTTCAAAGCACACATCGGCGACGTGGAACCGGGCGGCATCGTCATCGTCAACGAGTCCGAGTTCGACAAGGTCAATCTTCGTAAGGCCGGCTACCCCGAAGGCGTCAACCCGCTGGATGACGAGGAAATAAACCGGAAATACCAACTGTTCAAAGTCCCCATCACCCGCCTGAATGCGGAGGCCCTCAAGGATTCGGGGCTGGGCGCCAAAGAGGTGAACCGGTGCAAGAACATGTACGCCTTGGGGATCGTCTATTGGCTGTATGACCGTCCACTCGACCCGACGATCAAGCAGATTGACGACTACTTCGGGAAAAAGAAGAACCTGCCCCAGGTGGCCGCCGCCAATATCGCCGCGCTCAAGGCGGGGTATTACTTCGGGGAGACGGCGGAGCTGTTCCCCGTTCAATATCACGTCAGCAAGGCCCCGATCCAGCCGGGCAAGTACCGCAAGGTGACCGGGAACGAGGCACTGGCGATGGGATTGGTGACCGCGGCCAAGCTGGCGAACAAAGACGTCTGCTACTGCAGCTATCCGATCACCCCGGCGAGCACGATCCTGCACACGTTGGCCGGGATGCGAAACTTCGGGGTCAAGACTTTTCAGGCGGAGGACGAGATCGCCGCGGTCTGTGCCGCGATCGGTGCTTCATTCGCCGGGCAGTTGGGGGTGACGGGGACCTCCGGGCCGGGGTTGGCCCTCAAGAGCGAGGCGATCGGGTTGGCGGTGATGACGGAGCTGCCGCTGGTCGTCGTCAATGTCCAACGCGGCGGTCCGGCCACAGGGTTGCCGACCAAGACGGAACAGGCCGACCTGCTCCAGGCGATGTTCGGCCGAAACGGTGAATGCCCGGTGGTGGTGCTGGCTGCCAAATCACCCAGCGACTGCTTCGATACCGCTATCGAGGCCGCCCGCATCGCCATGCAACACATGGTCCCCGTCCTGCTTCTGACCGACGGCTATCTCGGCAACGGCAGCGAACCCTGGCGGATACCCGATCCGAATGACTTCGAGAAGATCACGGTCGAACACCCCACGGACCCGGAAGGATTTCAGCCGTATGTCCGCGACGAGAAAATGGCCCGTCCTTGGGCGATTCCCGGAACGCCGGGTCTGGAACACCGCATCGGTGGCCTGGAAAAACAACACCTGACCGGGAACGTCAGCTATGACCCGGATAACCATCAATTGATGGTCGAAGCCCGGCGGGAAAAAGTGCAACGGGTTGCGGACGACATCCCGGAGGCCAAACCCTACGGCGACACCTCCGGCGACCTGTTGGTCATCGGCTGGGGCGGGACGTATGGCTCGATCTACACGGCTGTGTCTAAGGCTTGCGAGGCAGGTAAAAAAGTGGCCGGGTTGCATCTACGATATCTCAACCCCATGCCCAGAAACCTGGGGCAGATACTCAAGCAATACAAACGGGTTCTGGTCCCCGAACTGAATCTTGGCCAGCTCCGGATGCTGATCCGAAGCCACTATCTCGCCGACGCCCGGGGATTGAACAAGGTCCAGGGCAAACCTTTCCTTGTTGAAGAGATTGCCGAGGCGATCGACCTGATGTTGCAGGGTAAATACGGTGATCGTGAATACCTTCGCCCGCATCACGGCCGAGTCCGGGTGGAAGATCAGCAGTATGACTTTTCACAACCCGACGGCGGCATTCGGGAATAAACATCAGCCGAACTCATAGCGATTTAGCATCGGAAACAGAATCATGACTTCCAGCCCGCTTCCTGTTCTGACCGCCAAGGACTTCGCTTCCGATCAGGACATCCGGTGGTGTCCCGGTTGCGGCGATTACGCGATCATCAACCAGGTCAAAAAAGTGTTGGCCAAGATCGGGGCTCGGCGAGAAAAGACCGTGTTCGTGGCAGGCATCGGCTGCTCCAGCCGGTTCCCTTATTACATGAGCACATACGGATTACACTCGATCCACGGCCGAGCACCGGCGTTTGCAACCGGCATCAAGATCGCTAATCCCGACCTTGACGTCTGGGTGGTCACCGGGGACGGCGACGGACTGTCCATCGGCGGTAACCACCTGATGCACATCCTCCGGCGTAACGTCAACGTCAAGATCCTGCTGTTCAACAACCGGATCTACGGGCTGACCAAGGGGCAGTATTCCCCGACCAGTGAGACCGGGAAAAAAAGCCCCTCGTCGCCGATGGGTTCTATCGACCTGCCACTGACGCCTTTATCCATCGCGATCGCCGCTGAGGCCAGCTTTGTCGCTCGTTGTGTGGACGTGGATAAGAACCTCGGGGAAGTACTCGAACGGGCTGCGGCTCATAAGGGCTCCGCTTTCGTCGAGATCTACCAGGATTGCAACGTCTTCAACCATTTCGCGTTCAGGTATGCCACTGACAAGGACGTCAAGGAAGACAACATCATCCGCCTTGAGCACGGCAAGCCCCTGGTCTTCGGCAAAAACCGTGACAAAGGCATCCGCATGACCGGCGACCACAAGCTCGAGATCGTTCAGCTCGGTGATGCCTACAAGGAGGATGACCTGATTTTCCATGACGAGCAGGACGAGAAGCTCGCCTTCATGCTCAGCCGGATGGCGTATCCTGATTTCCCGGAACCGATGGGCGTGTATTACAGCGTGAAGGACGATTGCTACGAAGACCTGCTTACGAAACAGGTGACCGATGCCGTCGCCCAGCGGGGCGAAGGGTCTCTGGAGAAGTTGTTCAACTCCGGCGACGTGTTCACGGTTGATTGAATCTATCTCGTTGTCAGCACGGCATCTCGATATACTGCGCACTCTCTTGGAATCCATAGCTCAGGAGTGTGCTCATGTCCGAATGGTTCGAACAGCTGGATGCGGCCGCACAGGCTCAACAGCAACCGACGCACCGCCTGGTCGCGGGCGACGGCATGTTACTCGTGACCGAAAGAGGTGCCCGGGTGATGGCGTGCCAACTGCCCGGTGTGCCCGACAACCTCTTTTTCCACCATCCGACCATGCTCGACCCTGCCCACACCGATAAACCCTTCGGTGGTGATCGGCTCTGGATCGCTCCCGAAGTCGGGTGGTTTTGGGAGAGCCTTGAACAGGCTCGTGAAGACCCCGGTTCTCAGAAGTTTCCCCCGCAGATCGATCCCGGCCAATACACGACCGACAGCGCTTCCCCCGTGCACGCGCAGCTGTCCAACCGGATTAAACTAACGGACGTTCGTGACGGCAAGTCGATCGAGTTGGCTGTGTCCCGACAGATCCGAGCGATCAATCCACCACACGGTTTGCCGTCGGATCTGAAATGTGCCAGTTTCGCTATCACACACGTCCTGCTCGCTCGCGGGGGAGACGACGGTGCCATTGCCTGTGCCTGGGACATCCTTCAGCTCCCGCCCGACGGGACACTCATCTGTCCGACCACGGCCGACCCCAATCAGGTGCATGAGCCGACCAGCTATTACGAACCGTTTGGCGAGCGTCACGTGGTACGTGACAGCAACGCGGTGCGCTTCCTGGCGGACAGCCGGCGGATGATCAAGATGGGGCTTAAGGCAGAACACACGACCGGACGCATGGCTTACTACCGGCAACTCGGCCAGGGACTCTCCACACTTGTTCTGCGCATCTTTGCTCCCCAACCCGGCGAACCCTATCCCGACCTGCCCCGCAGCGCGGATAAAGATCAACGGACCGGCGGCGACGCACTGCAGGCCTACAACCACGGTGAACCCGGGCCCGGGGGCTTCGGGGAAATGGAGTACCACGACCCGGCGGTGATCGTCGGGCAGGGGCCCACCACCCGGCATGG
>CAZJCN010000249.1:0-4311 GCA_964544195.1 uncultured Phycisphaeraceae bacterium
ATCGCGTAAAATGGCTCGTCTATGGGCGAATCCGCGGATCATCATCAGGACCAGGGTCTGACGGTCTTTCTTGAGACCTTCGGCTGCCAGATGAACGAGTTGGACAGTCAGCTCGTCATGGGGCAGCTTCGCGCACTTGGCTATCGGTTTATTAATGACTGGAAGCGGGCCGACGTGGTGCTTTATAACACCTGTTCGGTACGAGAGCGGGCAGAGCAGAAGGTCTGGAGCCGTATCGGTGAAGTAGGGGTCCACAAGAAAAACCGTCCCGAGGTGATCCTGGGTGTGATCGGCTGCCTCGCTGAACGTGACGGCAAGGATACCATCCGCAAGTACCCGCAGGTTGACCTGCTGTGTGGCCCCGGCGAGTTGGACAAGCTCCCAATGCTGATTGACAATGTGGTCAGGACGTCGTTGGAGCAGCGGGGGGGCTTGCGTGCTGCGAGTGTGGCCTTGCAGGGAGACACCCACCGTCGAAGTTCCACGCTGGCTGCAGCGGAAGACAAGCTGGAGCTGTTGGACCTGTCCCGAAGCTTCTCGCCGGAGGAACACCGGCAAGGCTCGGCCTACGTCCGCATCACGAGAGGCTGCAACAAGTTCTGCACCTACTGCGTCGTCCCCCACACCCGGGGGGCCGAAGTGCACCGTCCCCCGGACCACATCGTGGACGAATGCAAACGGCTGGTCGATGCCGGGATCAAAGAGATCACCCTGCTCGGCCAGACGGTCAACCATTATCATTACGACACGACCGCCGCGGTGGAACTACACGGCCATCTGCAGCCACAGATCGGCTCAATCATCGGCCCGAACCGTGGCACCGGCGGCCCCAGCCCGGTCTTCCGGGAAGGGGTGGTCAGTTTTGCCGACCTGCTCAAGCGGATCTGTGATGAAGTCCCCGGATTGATGCGTCTGCGTTTTGTCACCAGCTTCCCGCGCGACTTCGGGAATGACATCCTTCAGGTCATGCGTGACGAACCACGGATCTGCCGGTACCTTCACCTGCCTGTTCAATCCGGCTCGGACCGCATGCTGAAGCTGATGAACCGGGGTTACCGCGTGGAGGAATACCTGGACCTGGTTGACCGGGTTCGTCATTACCTGCCCGATGCGGAGCTGGCTACTGATATCATCTGCGGCTTCCCCACGGAAACCGAGGAAGACTATCAGGCCACCATCGACCTGCTTCGACGCTGCCGGTTCAAGAACTCGTTTATCTTCAAGTACTCACCGAGGCCCGGTACCGCCGCTTATGACCGCCTGCCCGACGACGTGCCGGATGAAATCAAGAAACGGCGAAACAATGAGCTGCTGGCTGTCCAGAGTGAAATCAGCGCCCAGGTACATGATCGGTATCTCGGCCGAACCGTTCGGGTCTTTGTCGAATCGATCAGCGCCCGACAGCGCAAGGCCGGCAATGGGGGGCTGGGCGGCGTCGAGCTTGGCTGGGAACAGCCCCGCGAAGCCATCCAGCTTTCCGGCCGAACCGACGGCGACATCATCGTGGTCTTTGAAGGCGATCCGTCGTTGATCGGGCAGATCGTCGACGTCCGTATCGACCGTGCGGCCCCACTGACCCTGTTCGGCGAACAGGTGAACACCCCGGCCGAGATGACACTGACATGAAGCATCTGATTATCGACGGCCACCTCGACGCGGCGGCGAATGCCCTCGGCGATGAACGAGATCAAACCCTGCCCGTCGATGCCATCCGCCGCCGCGAATCCAACATCCCCAAAGATCAACTCGGGACTTGTACGGTCACGTTTGCCGAGATGGCGAACGCCGGGATTCCGCTGTGCCTGTCGACCGTGTTGGCCCGTGCCAAGCCGTGGATTACGCCCGGCAGGGACAGCCTGGGCAGGGACTGGGACTGGCCGACACAGGACATGGCCTACGCTTCCGCGATGGGACAACTGGCCTATTACCGTGAACTGGAAAGACAGGGGCATATCACGATCATCGAAAACCGCGCGGCACTCGATGCGCACTGGACTGCCTGGGAGTCCGGCAACGGCACAACGATCGGCGTCATCCTCACCATGGAAGGGGCCGACCCGATCACCGAACCGGACCGACTCGATCACTGGTATGAGCTGGGGCTGCGTTCGTTATTTCTTGCCCACTATGGACACAGCCACTACGCCTGCGGCACACCCGCGATCGACCAGCCCGACAGCCACGAGCAGGACGGCCCCCTGACAGATAATGGCATTGCGCTGTTGAAACAGATGGCCCGTTTGGGGATGCCGTTGGACATGACGCATCTGTCGGACACCAGCTTCTGGGATGCCACCAAGGCATATGATGGTCCGGTGTATTCCAGCCATACCAACTGCCGAGTACTTGCCGACGACCCCCGACAGTTCACTGACGAACAGATCCGGTTCATCATCAAGCGTGGTGGTGTGCTGGGTCTGTCGGTGCATTTTGCCATGATTAAGGGTGGATTCACCGGCGAAACCTGCCGGGTAGACCCTCAGACCGTTACCCTCCACGATCTGGCGGATCATATTGATCACATCTGCCAGCTCGCCGGTTCCGCTGAGCATGTCTGCATCGGGAGCGACCTCGACGGCGGGTTCGGCTCCGAACGCTGCCCGGTGGGCCTCGATTCCTGCCACGACCTGCACAAACTCGGCCCGATCATGTCGGATCGAGGTTATCAGGACCGGGACGTCGCCTGTTTCTTCCACGGCAACTGGCTCAGGTTCCTCCGCCGGGTGCTGCCGGCCTGACAGCTTTACACCAGAAACAACCGAAACCGGCCGATATAGAAGGGGAGTGATTCGTTATATGTGTGTAACAAGGCAGGACGTTGCGATGATTAATCGACAGTTGACTCATTGCATGATTCGCCCCGAGGATATCCGCCCATCCAGTGACGCGATGCGTGTCGTGGGTGTACTGAACCCCGGCGCTGCCGCGTTCGGTGATGGGGTGGTCCTGTTAGTGCGCGTCGTGGAACAGCCTGTTGAGGATCGTCCGGGATACATCGCGTCACCACGCATCATGCCCGATCAGAACATTGCGATCGATTGGCTGGAGGAAGACGCCTATCACACACAGGACCCTCGGCTGGTGACTCACAAGCAGACCGGAGAAATCCGTCTGCGGTTTATCTCATACCTGAAAGTGGTCCACAGCCGCGACGGTATTCATGCCGACGGTTTCGATGGGCCGGTGATCATGCCCGAGGGGCCGGACGAGGTCTACGGCATCGAAGACCCCCGAATCACCCAGATCGGCAACACGTATTACATCACCTATGTCGCCGTCTCACCCTTCGGCATTTCGACGGCGTTGATGTCCACGATTGATTTCGTGTCGTTCCGTCGACATGGCATCATCTTCTGCCCGGACAACAAAGACGTGGTATTGTTTCCCGAGAAGATCATGGCTGAATACGTCGCGTTACATCGGCCCTCCGGCGCGGCACGTTTCAGCCCGCCCGAGGTCTGGCTCGCACGCAGCCCCGACCTGATCCACTGGGGGGCGCACGTCCGCCTGCTCGGTGCCGAGCAGGGCACCTTACAGGATCGACTCGGCGGCGGAACCCCACCGATCCGCACCCGCGAAGGCTGGCTCAGCATCTACCACCGCAGCGAGAAACAGGACCGAACCGATGTCGCCGGGGTGTATTCCGGCTACAGCCTCCTGTTGGACCTGGACAACCCCGCCAAAATCATCGGCCAATCACAGGATCCGGTCATCACCCCCACCGAGCCGTTTGAAACCTCCGGCTTCTTGGGTAACGTCGTCTTCCCGACCGGGCTGGTCGAACAGGGCGAACAGGTCCTGGTGTACTACGGTGCCGCGGACGAATGCGTGGGCGTGGTGGCGTTGAACCGCGCCGACCTGATTGACAGCGTCCACGCCGGCGCGGCATGCTGAAAAGTCGATCCCACCCGGCTTATGCCATCCGCTGGTCAGCCTGCGGGAAGGTGACCTCCAACCATTGAGTGCCCGCTTCGACATTCAATATCGGGTTTCGCATGCCCGGAGGCAGCAGGATCGTCCGGCCTTGCCCGAACGACACCGACGGTGCGTCCTCACACCGGATCGAGCCGCCGCCTTCCAGCACCATCCAGATCACCGGCTGGTCCACGGTCAGCGCGTGTTCACCTGTGTCATCAACTCGGTAACGATCAATCCGGAAAAACTCGCACACGACCAGCCGGGTAATATCACCGAACGCGCCTTTGAGCGGCGTGTTCAACTCGTATCGGCTGACGTCCGGCGGGCCGAACTCGATGCACTGCATCGCCTGTTCGATGTGCAACTCTCGGCCGGTGCGTCCCCAATCGTACA
>CAZJCN010000250.1:0-4308 GCA_964544195.1 uncultured Phycisphaeraceae bacterium
TCCGGCTGACCGTTTCGCAGATAGACCGCGTTGAAGTAATCATTGTCCCAGTAGTCGGGTATTTCACCGATCACGCCCCCGCCAAAAGTCAGTGTCTGCTGGAACCCGCGGTCCATCGGCCGGTAGGGCCAGGTATCCCCGAGGTGCCATTTCCCAAACAGCCCCGTGCGATAACCGGCCCGGGAAAATAGGTCCGCCATCGTGACCTCGTCATCGAACAGGTAATACCGGCCGCGCAAGGTGCTCCAGACACCGGTGCGGGTGGAGTACCGTCCCGTCATCAGTGCGGCGCGTGACGGTGAACACATCGGATCGACGTGAAAATCCGTCAGCCGGGCGGACTGGCTGTGCAGGTGATCGAGGTTAGGTGTTTTCAGCCACGGGTTGCCATGACACGCCATGTCACCATAACCCTGATCGTCGGTCAGGATCAGAATGACATTCGGGCGTGCCGGCATCGTGCTTATTGCAGCGGCTGCTGTCCTTCGACCGACTCGATCCGATCCCGCAGATGGGTCGCGGTGGTGCGCGGGATGACCACGGCACAATAGGGATAGGTCAGGACCTGCCCGACCGCATCATCCGGACCGGGACGGTTGGCTTGGCCGTAGACATACAGGGCGTCGCCCTCCTGATGGACCGCCGAGATGCGGATCCAGTATCCGTCCGTGGGCATTTCGCCGAGGGTCGCGAGGATGACCTGTTCGTTGTTGAAGTTCACCGGCCGGCCGATCAGGTCGTCAACCCCCAAGACATCCAACTCGGCCTGACTGTCAATCAGCTTCAGCCCCGGTTCGGTCAGCGCGGGATGACCGCCGACCACCTGATGCAGGATGTCCACCGGCTCGGCCAGGTCCATCGTCTGGTACGGCATCTCCTGCGGCGGAGCCTCGCAGCCGGTAAGGGGAAGCAGGCCAATCAGCAGTCCGAACGCGAGCCATTTCATCGTCGTGCGCATGAGGTCGGTCTCCGTGAGAAAGGGCGGGTCTGGCCCGGCCACCTGATCGTAACTTCAATCAATATAACGCATCCCAGCCAACGGGTCACGGACGCTTCTTCAGCACCATCCCGTAAAACGACCGCCCCTCCTGTCGGTACTTCCGCTCGAAGTTCGTCCCCACCAGTTCCCCTTCCCCGGCCGACTCGGGGGATTCGAACGGCTCGATCTCGAACAGGTCCGCGACTTGTCCGGCATGTTCCTGCATCCACTGGAAATAATCTTCGTGATCGGTGGCGATTCGAACCCGGGCAGTAACCGCATCCGCTTCCCCAGCCGTGGACATCGGCACCAACACTCGATGAAGCTCCCGGAGGAAGGGTGCCTGGATCAGCCGGCGCTTGTGATGGCGTTTCTTGGGCCAAGGGTCGGGGAAGTAAATGTGCACCTGCCGGAACGTCTGATCCGGGACGTAATGCCGAATGAACACCGCCGCATCACATCGCAGCAGCCGGACATTCCCCAACCCGTGGCGACGGACCCGGTCGGCCGCGTAACGCCAGAAAGCCTTGGCCCATTCAATACCCAAATAATCGACATCGGGATTCAGTTTTGCCTGTTGAACGAGGAACGTGCCCTTGCCCGAGCCGATCTCCAGCTCGATCGGCCGGGCCGGGTCCGGCAGGTTCCCCGCGCCGTCCTTAAACCACTGGCGCAGATCGATTGTGCCGGCATCCATCGGGGGCAGGTCATCTTGCGCGATCCCGTAACGCCCGACGTCAAGGGTTTTCCCATGTGAAAGAGACAGACTCATAAGCACCAAGATAACGATTTGGTCGATGAACCAGATAGGCCACAAGCCCTTGATATTGTAGACAATCTACATAAAATAGAGTGCGTTGTATCACATTATCTGAAAGCGGCTTATCGTTCATGTCAATCGGACCGGTCGTGGAAAGGTTTGTGTCATGTCTAAATTCCTACGTCAGCCCATGTCCTACCCGAGGGCGTTTACCCTGATCGAACTGCTCGTCGTGATCAGCATCATCGCGTTGTTGATCGCCATCCTGTTGCCGGCCCTGTCCTCGGCACAATATTCCGCCAAGAGTCTGGATTGCATGACCCGGATCCGACAACTGGGCATGGCTTACCTGCTGTACGCGCAGGACAACGACGACTTCTGTGCCGTTCACCGTCTGACCGACGAGACGGGCACGCCGTTCGGAAGCAACCGGGGCGTGTCGATCGACGAACAACTGTCCGGGTACGACGGCAGCACCGATTTCTCCTACGAGGAATCGATCAATCGGCAATGGGGCGACAACGTCAAGGACGTCCCGATCTGGCAGTGCCCGCTGGAAGACCTGGACCGGGCGGCGGATATTCCAAGACGGTCGTACCTGGTCAGCGGCGGATTCAGCAAAGAAAGCCGAGCCATCCCCAACACCTGGCGTGATTCCTGGGGCGGGCTGGTCATGGGTGACGCCAGCTGGTCCGGCGGCTACGCTAACCTGAATCAGCCGCGCGTTTCGGAAGTCCCCTCCCCGGCCAACACAGTCGCCATGTCCGACGCCGCCACACAGTGGAGCTATCTCGGTTACGCCGATGCCAACGTGTTCAATCTCCGGGTGGCGATGGTGGTCTCCCGTGGTTACTACCAAGGCTTCGGCCACCCCGGCTGGCCGAGCGGCCCCTCGTTCTTCTACGCGCACGAACGTTCCCTTGGCGCTGACCCCAAGCCCAACATGGTGTTTCTGGACGGCCACGCCGAGTCGATCGACGTCGTGTCCATCCTGAAAGAAAAAGGGTACGACCCGCCCTACACCACCTACCTCAGCGAACGGGGCACGATATTCGATCCGTGGTACAAGTAAGCTGTTTCACGCCGGGGGCACCTGAGTCCATCTCGTGATACGGGGATACTATCCGTGAAAAAAAAGCGCGAAATCCTATTCAGCCTGCTGGCGGTGCTGTCGATCGCCCTGCTCATCTACGTCGTCATGAACCGCGGCCGGGGCCACGCCTCCGTAGCTGAAAGCCAGTGGATCTACAACCCCGCCACTAAGCAGTTGACCGCGATCAGCTCCGATGACGGGTACGCCCCGATCCAACTCGACGACGGCGTCGGCTATCAGGCGATGGTCTATACCTGTTCCTCCTGTTCCGACAAGGACTCGCTGAAAGTGGCCTACGTCCTCAAGTTCACTCCCGAAGCGCATGACATCCTCATGAACGGGACATACGAACAAAAACAACAGGTGTTGATGAACCCCGGCTCCCAGGTCGCCGCCACACTGGAAATGCTGGAAAAGGATCAGTGGGGAAGCGTCCGGGCGGTCGGCGATCAGGCGATGATGCGGCTGGCCACCGAGTGCGGCAGAGACTTCAAGTTCTGTATCCCGTAACGCAACCGATCAAGTTCTTCATCATCCCGCCGCTACGTCACGGATCGCCTGTGACAGCAGTTCGACTCCCTGTCGAATCTGTTCCACCGTCGGCACGCCGAAACTCAACCGGATCTGGTTCGTCGGCACCGTGCGGGTCGGGTCGTTCGGATAGCAGTATGCCCCGGGTACATACAACACCCCCAGTTCCACCGCCCGCTCAAACAGTCGGCTATGCCTGCCGGTATCAATGAACTGCGGCAACGTCAGCCAGACGTACAGCCCGCCGTCCGGCCGGGTCCATCGGGTCTGGTCTGGGTGGAAATCACCGAGATAATTTTGAAGGGCATCAAGCATCGCGTCGCGTTTCTCGGTGTACGCCCGGCAGAGGGTCCGCACCTGCTTCTCGAACACGCCCTTCTCCAAAGCACGGAGCATCAGGTGTTGACTCAGGTTCGCTGAGCCGAAGTCGCGCCCGTCCTTGAGCATCAGGGTCTTCTCAAGAATGTCCGGGGGCAACAGGCCGTAGCCTGTCTTTAATCCCGGCGCAAAAGGCTTGCTGAACGTGTGGAGCAACGCCACGAACTCATTGTCCTTATCAAAGCTCTTGATCGATGGCGGGGCTTGATCCGTGTAGGTCAACTCCCGGTAGGCGTTATCCTCAACGATCAGAATGCGGTGGTACTTGGAATATCGCCGAACGATGTCCAGAATCTCCGGGCGACGCTCGGCACTGAGGGTGATCCCCGTCGGGTTCTGATGATACGTGCAGGTGTAGAGGATCTTGACACGTTCCAGCAACCCCTCGCGATCGAGCCGAGCAAACAGGTCTTCGAGTTTATCGGGATGGATGCCCTCGTCGTCCAAGTCGACGCTGCGCACCTGCGCGCCGAACACGCTGAGCGCCCCGGTATACACGAAATAACTCGGCCAGGCGGTGATCACGATGTCGCCCGGGTCAATGAGCATGTCGGCGAGGATGTGCAA
>CAZJCN010000251.1:0-4304 GCA_964544195.1 uncultured Phycisphaeraceae bacterium
TCTTTCGCACAGTACACCCAAGGCATGTGGACCGATCATTTGTTCCTCACGACCTGCCTGGCGGCTTCGGCTGTGATGCTTGTTTCCTGGGTCATCGCGGCCTTGTGCAGCGGTAAGAACATGAAGAGCAACCTGCTTAAGACCCCTTGGCTGATACTGGGATGCGTGGCGCTGGTGGCGACGAGCTTATACGGATGGTTCCCGACTTTCGACGATCAGGGTATGCAGCTATTCGATCCTGAAACCGGCGTCGCGGTGAAACGCAGTATCGCCTGGCCGTGGTATGCCGTGATCGGTGGCGTGACGGCTTTTGTGTTCGGCTACCTGCTGGGCGGTTCGCGGGAGCAAGCCGAGAATAATACCGGGGGCACAAAGCAGCCGGCTTCTTCCTGAGGATATGATGCACGCATGGGCATAAACGATTCCTGTTCTTTGGGCATCGACATCGGTGGGTCAAGCGTGAAGCTGGCGTTGATTCACGACGGCGGCGAGCCGTTGACATCGCGTAGTCAGACGTACGAGAAGCCGACGCTTGACCTGCTTGCCGAGCGGATCCGTTCAACCTTTGACAGCGTGCTGGAACAATCGTCCCTTTCCCGCGGATCGGTGAAAACGGTTGGCGTTTGTGTCGCCGGGCCGATGGACAATCGCGGCGTGATCGAGATGGCCGCGAACCTGCCGGTACTCGCCGGGGTCTGCATGCCGGACTGGATCCGAAGCGTGCTGCAGATGGAGGTGCCGGTCACACCGTCAACCGATGCCAACGCCGCGGCCGCCTGCGAGCACCGCTTCCATCCAAAGCAAGGCCGAACGTTGTATCTGTCGTTGGGCACCGGGGTAGGGGGGGCCGTGTTGGACGATGGTAAACCCGTCATCATCACCCGAGGCACGAGTGGTCACTTCGGGCACATGGATGTCTCAGGCGGCGAGCCCGACGCGCCCGCCACAGACGGCGCTGGCCGGGGGGCATTGGAAGCCTATGTCGGGTTTCGTACCCTGCAGGCGGCCGGTGTTCCGCTGGAATCCGATGACCGGTTCGAGCATCCCGCTATGCAACGCGCCATCGCCGCACTGGCGCGGGGTTTACGCATCCTCCTGGCGATCTATCGGCCGGACCATATCGTGCTGATGGGGGGCGGGGTCGATCTGTATGCTCCCGCGATCGATCAGATCAGACTTCTGGTCAACGAGGGCCTGACCCGGGCAGCGCCCGAACACTGGAGCCTGTCCGTCGCACATACGGATAATTTCGCCGCCGCCATCGGGGCCGCCAGTCTCGCGGTGATGGATTCATAGCCTTCTGACGGGCTGTCCGGCTTCCGCTCACAGGCCCGGTTCAGTCAATAAACATTCCGGCAACGGCGGCGGTGCAACTCGACGCCAGTGCGCCGCCCAGCATCGCGCGCAGAGCCAGTTTCGTCAGGTCGGTCTTGCGTTCAGGGGCAAGCGGGGTGATCCCGCCGAGTTGAATCCCGATCGAGGCGAAGTTGGCGAACCCGCACATGGCATAAGCCGCCAGCTTCGCTGAACGTGGGCTGAGAAACTGCGATTCGGGGTGTTGCCCAGCCTCATTGATCGGGCCCAACAGGGCACCCAGATCAAAGAACGCGACCAGCTCGTTGATCGCCAATTTAGTTCCGATCAGACCGCCGACGAGTTGGCAGTCGTGCCAGTTGTTCACACCCAGGCACCACGCCAAGGGGGACAGCACCCAGCCGAAGACCGTGCTGACCGACAGCTCACCCTCACCCATTCCCAACCAGGCTTCGCCTGCAGCGCCCAGCGGCCAGTTCACCAGTTCGATCAACGCGGTGAAAGCAATAAGCATGGCGATGACGTTCAGCCAGAGCTTCAGTCCGTCCTGCGTCCCGTTCGCGGCGGCCTCAATCAGGTTGTGCGCGGTGCGTTCGATGCGCAGCTTCACGTGTTTGCCGGTAACGGGTTCATCGACTTCCGGCCGGATGATCTTGGCGATGACGAACGCCGCCGGGGCGCTCAAGAGTGAAGCCGTCAGCAGGTGAGCCCCGACGTCCGGCCCGACCACGCCGATATACACCGCCAGTACCGACCCGGCGACCGTCGCGAATCCGCCGGTCATCAATGCGTTGAGTTCAGACATCGTCATCGTCGGGATGTACGGCCGAACCACCAGCGGCGCTTCGGTCTGGCCGGCAAAGATGTTCGCCGCCATCGCCATCGACTCGGCACCGCTCACCCCCATCAGCGTAGACATGATCTTCGCCAGCGCCCAGATAATCACCTGCATGATCCCCAGGTGATACAACACCGACATCAACGCGGAAAAAAAGATGATGACGATCAACCCGCTCGATGCGAATGCAAAGATGAACTCCGCGCCGGTCCGTGCCGGCAGATCGTTGCCGAAGACCATCCTTGTGCCACGATCATTGACCTGAATGAGGCGGACCACGAAATCCTTGGCCGATTCCAGCGCGTCAATGCCGACACCGGTTCCCAGGATCAGTTCCGCCAGCACCACCTGCAAACCGATCCCCCAGACAACCACACGCCAAGGGAAGCGCCGGCGGTTTGCCGACATCAACCAGGCCAGAGATAACAACACCACGATCCCGATCAGAGCTCGAAGATAGATCATGGTTCATCAGTGTACGGCATCGTCGATGGATCGGGAATCGGACGATATCGGGTTTTTGCCGAACTTATAGCCCCTTCACGGATTAGCATGATTGGTGCGTCGCGGCACGGCCAGCGGGTCGATCAAAATCTTCCTGTTTCGGTGTTATGGCATGCACGGCGACTGATGATCGGGTACAGTTGGCGATATCACTGAATAGAACACGAAGGAGCCAGCCATGCCACGAGCCGAAGCCAGCCACATCCTCGTCAAGACCGAAGCTGAAGCCTTGGACCTGAAGCAGCAGATCGCTGACGGCGCCAGTTTTGCCGACCTCGCCCGCGAGCATTCCCTGTGTCCCTCCGGTCAGGCCGGCGGCATGCTCGGTGAGTTCTCACAGGGCCAGATGGTCCCCGAGTTTGACGCGGTGATCTTCTCCGATCTGCCGATCGGCCAGGTCTCCGACCCGGTCAAGACCCAGTTCGGGTATCACCTGATCGAAGTCCACAAGCGGATGAGTTGAACCGTAGCATCAGGCCGCATGCCGAGGCGCATTTGGCTGGGGTGTGTCTGCGCGCGATTATAATTCCGGGATGCGTACAGGTCACTCGTATTGATCCGGCAGAGCCCATCGGACGCTGCTATGATCAGTGGCTATGAGTCCGCCCCGATCCAGCAGCCGAAAGTACCGGGCGTACCGGTCGGATTTTTCCCGGCGAAGAAAACACGGCGATGGGAAAAGTGCCAAGCCCGGCGCTGGCCCGGACGGTGTTCCGCGCGGCAGGCAGCTCGGCGGTCAACGCTCGCGGGGCTTTTTCACCCTGTTCAGACGTTTTTTTGCCTTGTTGCGTGGGCATCGGATCGCGCTGAGCCTGGCGGTGTTGACGCTTAGTGTCTCGACGCTGGTGGACCTGATCCCGCCGGTCGTGTCCAAGATCGCCATCGACAACGTCATCGGCGGCCAGCCCTACGGCGACGGTCTGATCGGGCGAATCATCACGTTATTCCCGTCTCACCATGACCCCAAACGATTCCTGCTGTGGCTTTTCGTCGCGGTCGTACTGCTGAACGTCGGCTCGATCCTCATTCGGGTCTGGGGACGCTGGCAGGCCACGCGGATCACGCACCGGGTTAAAGTGGCAGTTCGTCGCAAGGTCTTCGATCACGCCATCCGCCTGCCCTTGCACCGGGTGTTTTCACTGAAGTCCGGCGGGGCGTCGAGCATCATCCGCGAAGACGCGGGCGGTGTCGGCGACCTGGTTTTTTCCATGATCTATAACCCCGCCGGCGCGGTAATCCAGCTTGTCGGGATCCTGGTCATTTTGGCGGTGACGGAGTGGCGACTGTTACTGGGGGCGTTGGTGTTGTTGCCGGTTGTGTTTCTGACACACCGCACGTGGATCGGGCGAATCCGTCCGCTTTGGCGTGATATCCGAGCGACGCGGTCCCATATTGATTCGCGTGTGACGGAAGCGTTCGGCGGGGTCCGTGTGGTACGAACTTTCGGGCGGGAAAGAACTGAAGTCACCAACTTTGCCACTGACACCCATTTCATGACTCGGCAGGAACTGCTGGGCTGGTGGTGGAACCGAACGATCGACATCGTCTGGCGGATGCTGATCCCGGTGGCACTGGCGGGTGTGCTGTATTACGCCGGCATCCGGATCATTAACGATCGTGCCGCGGTGGCTGCCGGGACACTCGCGCC
>CAZJCN010000252.1:0-1444 GCA_964544195.1 uncultured Phycisphaeraceae bacterium
ACCGGGACCTTACACCTAGGGTGCTGTCAAATCAATGCTTTATTTAACGAGGCATGTCGAATAGGACCCGCAACGGCTCGTATCGGTTCCGAATCAGACTCGGCCATGTGACCCAACGGCCTGCTAACCCTCGGGGCAAGTCCCAATAAAGCCAATCAAAGCCAGACCGCCTTCTCCACACCGACCGAGGATTGGTTGACGGTCCCGGGCTGTAGCGATAGATTGATGCGATTACCTGACTTGCATTCATTCGGAGCCTCCAAATGTCGGGAACGCAACGCATGTTGTTGGGTGTGTGGCTGTTCGTGTTAGCTTGCATGCCCGGTGTGTTACACGCCCAGGACCAGACCCCCGCGTCACTCTGGGAAGACTTCAACCATTACGTGCTGATCGCCAAACCTGACTTGGCGCTGGCGACCGGCAAAGCGCTGCTCGAAAAGGCAGACAACCAGACGCTGCTGCAGACGGTCGAAGCCAGCGAGCGCAAGGAATGGGCCAACGTGTTGGCGCGCGCCTCGAAGCTGGGCGAAGCCGACGCCGCCTATTCTGAGCTGGTTACGATCGCCAACGAACTGGATAGCCGTATCCAAGCGGCGCGTATCGAACTGAGCCGAGACCCGCAGCGCATCAAGCAGGACATCGAGTTGCTGCCGCAGGGCCAGCGTGCATACCGCAACGCCACACAACGGTTGGCATCCGCGGGGCAGTATGCCGCGCCTCATCTGCTGGCGACCTTGCTGGATGAAAACCAGTCACGCCTGCATCCTTATGTGCTTTCCGCGATGGTGTCGATCGGCCAGCCGTTGGTCGCACCCCTCTCTGCCGCTTTGCCGCAACTCGACCCCGTCCCGATGGGGCAGGTCGCGCAAGTGCTCGCAGAGATCGGGTACCCGCAGGCCCTGCCGGCAATGAAAGAGGTGCTCGAGTCGTCCGATCTCGATCCCGACGCGCGACGCATCGTTCAAGTCGCTTATGACGCGCTGATGACCTCGACCCGCCAGTCGACTGACCTCAGCGCCGCCGAGTGGCATCTGCAACTCGGCCAAAGTCAATACACCACCGGCACCCATGAAGGGGACACCCTCCCGGGCTACGACGCGTCGATCGAATCGGGGCTGGTGTGGACATACGGCCGAAAAATCGGCTTGGTTCCGATCATCGTGCCCGGCGAGATCTTCGGGGACGTGCTGGCCATGCGTTCCGCCAAGCGGGCGTTGGAACTGAATAACAGCCTGGATCAGGCGTTGAGCCTGTACCTGATGGCCAACCTTCGTCGGGAAAACCGGCTGCCACCGGATATGGTCGATCCCAGCTACCCCAGCCAGATGCAGCCGGCCGGGTTCTATGCCATGCTCGCCGGGCCGGATCGACTGCATGACGTGCTGGCTCGTGCCTTGGAGGATCACGATGCCGAATTGGCCTTGGATGCGATTCAAGCACTGGC
>CAZJCN010000252.1:1544-2711 GCA_964544195.1 uncultured Phycisphaeraceae bacterium
GAACTGGCGATCGCGGCCGCCCGGGCACACGGGGCGTTGTCCCTGCCGACCTCCAATGCCGTGCAATTGCTACTGCAGTAAGTCAACGATAAAACCTCAAAAAAACAACGCCCACGGGGTGATCCGTGGGCGTTGTTGTTGGCGTGGGCATAAGCCGAGTTCTGTTCCCACAGCAAGCCGTGGGTGCGGTCATTTCTCTGGACGTGCCGTTACCGACACGCTCAAGCGACCTACCCGTGCCTAGGCGAAGCCCGGGTCGGACCAACCCGTGCGGTTGCCCGCATCGGCACTGCTTGGTCTTGCACGCGGTGGGGTTTGCCCTGCCCGCGCTGTCACCAGCGCGGCGGTGCGCTCTTACCGCACCTTTTCACCCTTACCCGAAAAGACTTGATGCCGTCCCGGGCGGTCTGTTTTCTGTGGCACTTTCCCTCGCCCGAAGCTCGCGCCGCGGGCGGGTGGGTGTTACCCACCACCGTGTCCTGTCGTGCTCGGACTTTCCTCGACGGGCCTGAAAACCCGCCGCGACCGCAGCACACGCCAACACTTGATTATACCCCGCCACCAAACGACCGGTTCGAGCTAACTTTGGTATCTTCTTCACATGAACGCTCGTCGCTTGGCCCCTGAAAACACCATCTGGACCGATGCCGCACATGCGCCTTTGGCCGGAGAATTGATGAACCTGATGGGCTCATCGGTCAAGCCTATTGCGGTCGGCGGCACACCCGCCGCTGAGGTCGATCAACTTGCACGATCACTTGGATGCGACCGTTACGATGATCACCGGAAGATGAGCATCGACCGGCCCGCCGCGTACCTGTTGCTGCTGAACCGGGGAGAGTTGACCCTGCAGGATCTCGAGGTGTTTGTTTCTCAGGGAACCACCGTGCTGACCCTCGACCCGATGGCAAGCGACCTGCAGGAACTGTCCGCCCTGTCACAGCTTTTCACCGACACCGGCGAGCCCGGCCGGTTCGTCCAGTTTCCCCTGTTCAGCCAGTCACCCGGGTATCTCGCCACCGCCGACCCGACCGAACTGCTCGGTGATCGCCGACTGGTCAACTTCATCAGCGACGGCCGACCCGCTCACGGCTCATTATTCGCCCGGTTGTTCGACGCCTGGCTTGCCGTGCTGAGCTTCACGCTCATGCCCGAGATGATCGACGC
>CAZJCN010000252.1:2811-4303 GCA_964544195.1 uncultured Phycisphaeraceae bacterium
CCCCCAGCCGGCCTCCAGCGGGTTTGACACGCTTCGGAGCGGGCCTACACTAAAGATGACTTTGACGGCCGAGCCGACCGTGACGATCCGAAGCAAGCCTGCCTGACGGCGGACCTGACCGAGGAGAGGCGCGGACAAGAGAAGGGATGGACAGGACCGACCGGCGGTCCGGCCCTTCGAGTTCGCCGGAGAAGGCCGGGCACCCCTCCCGGAGCCGATTCCATGGCTCCCGCCAGTGGGTCGCCATGCCGTGACCGGCTGAATCAGACGACCGATTGGCCCGTGGTGTAATTGGCAACACCCCAGTTTTTGGTACTGGTATTCAAGGTTCGAGTCCTTGCGGGCCAGTTGTTTTTCTTACTGATCTCGGCCGTCCCACCAGCGGAGTGACACGTTGACACCCCCTTCATCACAAGTGGATCTGAGCGGCCGACCCGCCCCCCAGGCGATCATCATGGCGGCGGGCCGGGGCACCCGGATGGGTGAAAGCGACCTGCCCAAGGTCCTGTACCCCGTCGCGGATCAGCCGATGCTCTGGTGGGTGATCCGGGCCTGTCAGGAAGCGGGGGTCAGCCGGTGTATCGTCGTCGTCGGGTACAAGGCTGACGAGGTTCGCCACTCGTTGAAGGGTTTTGACGACATCGAGTTTGCTGAACAGCACGAACCCAAAGGAACCGCCCACGCAGTGCAGGTCACCGAGCCGTTGTTCCATGACCAGCCGGAAACCGACATCTTCGTCCTGGCAGGTGATGGCCCGTTGATCCGCGCCAAGACGCTGGGCCGACTGCTCGAAGTTCACCGACGTCGTAAAGCCGCAGCCACGCTGGCGACGAGCGTTATCGACGACCCGACTGGCTACGGCCGGATCATCCGGGCCAAGGACGGCTCCCTGGATCGCATCGTCGAACAGAAGGACGCGACGCCCGAGCAGCTTCAGATCAAGGAAGTCAACCCCAGCTATTACTGCTTCCAGAGCACCGCATTGTTCGCCACGCTGTCGCAGGTCAAACCGCACAACCAACAGGGCGAATACTACATCACGGACGTCCCGTCGCTCCTCAAACAACAAGGCAGGAGCGTTGAAGTCGTTGAGGCGGTCCCACCGGACGACGTACTGAGCATCAATACACAAGCACAGCTGGAGATGGTGGATGCGATCCTCCGTCGCCGGCTGGAACGGGAATCGTTTGGAGCAACGTCGTGATGAGCCCATGTGACAAAGACCAGTTGAAGATCTTCTGCGGCCGGGCCAGCCGGTCATTGGGTGAAGCCATCTGTCGTTCGATGGGTCTGCCGATGGGCCAGGGACACACCGACCTGTTCCCCGATGGCGAGGTGCTCGTCAAGATCGAAGAGGACGTCCGCGGCCGGGACTGCTTCGTCGTGCAGTCCACCTGTCACCCGGTCAACGCCCACCTGATGGAACTGCTGATCTATATCGACTGCCTCAAGCGTGCCAGCGCCCGGCAGATCACAGCCGTCATCCCCTACT
>CAZJCN010000253.1:0-4295 GCA_964544195.1 uncultured Phycisphaeraceae bacterium
CAAGCCTTTCGCTTTTCGTCGTGCCTCCACTATTGGATGAAAAGCCGTGTTTGCGCGCACATACGTGTCCGATTTGAGTCGGTGCGTGGTGCGAGGTGTTGTTGGTGCAAGGAGTAACGATTTTTGGGCGTGGCGCGTTTTTAGTTTTGACCTATGCGTGTTTTTGTGCGCGCCAAAGCCGTCTGCTCTTTGGAACAGTCGAACAGTGTCCTGATGAGCCGTATCGAAAAACGGATTGCGATGCCGCGGGGGTTCAGTTTTTACATCACCGCGGTTGTTGCCTGGCCATCATCAGGGATTTTGGGCCAGTTGTCAGTTCACGGCCTGTGCTGACGCAACAGATCGAATCGGTCCAGGTTCATCACCTTATCCCACGCGGCGACGAAGTCATGAACAAACTTTTCCTGGCTGTCGTCGCTGGCATAGACCTCCGACAGTGCTCGCAGCACCGAGTTTGATCCGAAGATCAGGTCAACCCGGGTTCCGGTCCACTTCAGTTCGCCGGTCTTTCGGTCTCGGCCTTCGAACAGTTCCGCTTCCTGCGATGTTGGTTTCCATTCCGTGCTCATGTCCAGCAGGTTGACGAAGAAATCGTTGCTCAGCGTTCCGGGTCGATTAGTGAATACGCCGTGCTTCGACCCGTCGTAGTTCGCGCCCAATGCCCGCATGCCGCCGACGAGCACGGTCATCTGCGGGGCGGTGAGGGTCAGTAACTGGGCTTTGTCAACCAGCAAGGCCTCGGCCGGGATCGCGTACCGTTGTTTGAGGTAATTTCGGAATCCGTCGGCGATCGGCTCGAGTACTTCGAAGGATTCAACATCGGTCTGCTCGGCGGAAGCGTCGGTTCGGCCGGGGGTAAAGGGGACGGTGATATCCACGCCGGCGTCTTTGGCGGCTTTTTCAACCGCGGCACAGCCGCCCAGCACGATCAGGTCCGCCAGGGACACGCGCTTGCCGCCGGTCTGTGCGTTGTTGAAGTCGGTCTGCACGGTTTCGAGTGTTTGAAGCACCTTGGCCAGTTGTGTTGGGTTGTTGACCGGCCAGTCTTTCTGGGGTGCCAGTCGGATGCGTGCCCCGTTCGCGCCCCCGCGCTTGTCGGAGCCGCGGAATGTGGAGGCGGACGCCCATGCGGTCAGAACCAGTTCCGTCACGGACAGGCCCGAGGCGAGTATTCGCCGCTTCAGCTCCGCCACGTCCTGCGCGTCGATCAACTCGTGATCCACCGCGGGGACGGGGTCCTGCCAGATCAGTTCTTCATCCGGAACCTCCGGGCCCAAGTAACGGGAGCGGGGCCCCATGTCCCGGTGGGTCAGTTTGAACCAGGCCCGTGCGAACGCGTCGGCAAACTCCTCGGGATTTTCCATGAAACGACGGGAGATCTTCTCGTACACGGGGTCGAAGCGCAGAGACAGGTCCGTCGTCAGCATGGTCGGGAGGCGTTTTTTGGAAGGATCGAAGGCATCCGGGATGATTGGCTCGGCGTCCTTGGCGACCCATTGATAAGCCCCGGCCGGGCTCTTGGTAAGTTCCCACTCATAACCGAAGAGCATTTCAAAGAAAGCGGTGCTCCATTTTGTGGGGGTTGGTGTCCAAGTGACTTCCAGGCCGCTGGTGATGGTGTCGGGGCCTTTCCCGGTTCGATAGGTGCTTTTCCAGCCCAGGCCCATTTCTTCCAGGCCGGCCGATTCCGGGTCCGGTCCGACATGCTCGACGGGGCCTGCGCCGTGACATTTGCCGAAGGTATGGCCGCCGGCGATCAGGGCGACGGTTTCCTCGTCGTTCATCGCCATGCGTTTGAACGTTTCCCGGATGTCACGGGCCGCGGCGATCGGGTCGGGGTTGCCGTTGGGTCCCTCCGGGTTGACGTAGATGAGCCCCATCTGCACCGCCGCCAGGGGTTTTTCAAGCTCTCTGTCGCCTGAGTAACGCTCATCGCCGAGCCAGGTTTTTTCCGCTCCCCAGTAAACGTCCTGATCCGGTTCCCAGGTATCCTCGCGTCCGCCAGCGAAGCCGAAGGTCTTGAAGCCCATCGTCTCCAGGGCCACGTTCCCGGCGAGGATCATCAGGTCTGCCCACGAGATCTTGTTCCCGTACTTTTTTTTGATCGGCCAAAGCAAACGGCGAGCCTTGTCGAGATTCACGTTGTCCGGCCAACTGTTCAACGGCGCGAATCGCTGCTGGCCTCGACCGCCACCGCCCCGGCCGTCGCCGATCCGGTAGGTACCGGCGCTGTGCCACGCCATGCGGATGAACAAGGGGCCGTAGTGCCCGAAATCCGCGGGCCACCAGTCTTGTGAGTCTGTCATCAGTGCCGCGAGGTCGCGTTTCAAGCCCTCGTAATCGAGGCTGTTGAAGGCCTGAGCGTAGTTGAACCCCGCATCCATCGGGTTGCTTTTCTCTGAATGCTGGCTCAGCAGTTCGAGTTTCAGTCGGTTCGGCCACCAGTCCTCGTTATGCGTTCCTGCGGCGGAGACGTTGCTGCCTGCGGGGGAAGGGTGAAATGGGCACTTGGATTCCTTCGACATCCGGTTCCTCCTGATTTTTTTATTGATGATGTGAGTGGATACCCCTAGTGGCTCATCGTATTCGCCTTACCTTCTCCGGACTAGATCAGCGGGCACAAAAACTCACGTTTGGTCTTATTGCTATGGGGCTTGTAGTAAGTGGCTCGTGCGGGTCTGAACAGGGCTTGGACAAGACAGGGGCTCAGCTATGAACGAATCGTTGGGGTGGTACTGGTTCGATCCGCCTGAAGGTCTAGCGGTGTGCATCGCCGCCCGGTATCGGGAAACGAGACAAGACGGTAAGGGCTAGTGGCACAGACAGAAAACCTTACGCCGTACCACCCGGATCGTATCGGCTTCGATTGGGCGGGGCGAGGCTTGATGTATAAAGCGGTTTTGTGAATTGGTTTATGTGAATGGGCCATACTGGACTTGAACCAGTGACCTCCTCGATGTCAACGAGGCGCGCTAGCCAACTGCGCTAATGGCCCGTAGCGCGGGCATTATAGCGAAAGCGGTTTTTCATGCCAGTAGGCGGGGCGGGGGCAAAAAGAGCGGGAAGTCATTAGCATGGGGTTGGCCGGGGTCCCGGCCGATGAACCGACCCACACCCACTCACCGTTGAAGACGAGGACCGACCCGATGCAGATCACGATGAAGTACGGTTGCAATCCGAACCAGACGCACGCGAGGCTGATCAGTCCGCTGGATGATGGGCCGTTGACGGTGCTCAACGGGGCGCCGGGGTATATCAATGTGCTGGACGCGCTGCGGGGTTGGCAGTTGGTTCGGGAGCTGAAAGCATCGACCGGCCAGCCGGCGGCGGCGAGCTTCAAGCACGTCAGCCCGGCGGGGGC
The DNA here is from genome assembly GCA_964544195.1 of uncultured Phycisphaeraceae bacterium. Lineage (GTDB taxonomy): Bacteria > Planctomycetota > Phycisphaerae > Phycisphaerales > Phycisphaeraceae > CAZJCN01. The sequence goes on from CAZJCN010000253.1 coordinate 3,362, forward strand.
GGCGGTGGCGGGGCCGTTGAGTGAGGAGTTTCGACGGGCGCATTTCTACGATGATGCCGACCTGTCCCCCGTGGCGACGGCTTACGCCAAGGCACGCAGCAGCGACCGGGTGGCGAGCTTCGGCGACTTCATCAGTGTGTCGGATACGGTGGACGAATCCCTGGCCCGGCTGATCAAGCCCGAAGTTTCTGACGGGATCATCGCGCCGGGGTATGAACCGGGCGCGATCGAGATCCTCAAGAGCAAGAAAGGCGGGAAGTACGTCATCCTGCAGATGGACCCGACCTATCAGCCCCCGGCGATCGAATCGCGCGTGGAGTTCGGGTTGACGCTTGAACAGTCCTACAACGACAGTGTGATTGATGCGGACCTGTTCAAAAACATCGTCACGAAGAACAAGACGATCCCCGACGATGTGATGCAGACCCTGATCGTGGCGACGGTGACGATCAAGCACACGCAGAGCAACTCGATCGGCGTGGGGTACGGGGGGCAGGCGGTCGGCGTCGGGGCGGGCCAGCAGTCGCGGATCGCGTGTACCCGGCTGGCGTGTGACAAGGCGGACCGGTGGTTTTTGAAGATGCACCCCAAGGCGTTGGCGCTGGAGTACGTCCACGGGTTGCCGCGGTCGGAGAAGGTCAACGCGCTGGACCAGTTTGTGCGTTTTCATGAACTGGATGAGGCCGAGCGCGCGGTGCTGGGCAAGGCGCTGAAGCGGTTGCCTGAGCCGATCAGTGAGCAGGAGCGTCGGGATTGGGCCAGGCAATTCGACGGGGTGGTGCTCAGCTCGGACGCGTTTATTCCGTTCCGTGACAACTTGGATCGAGCGGCGCGCAGCGGGGTGAAGTACCTGGCGCAGGCCGGGGGCTCGGCTCGCGACCAGGACGTGATCGACGCGGCGGATGAACACGGCATGGCGATGGCGCTGACCGGG
>CAZJCN010000254.1:0-2088 GCA_964544195.1 uncultured Phycisphaeraceae bacterium
TCCACCTCGGCATCCCTGGCCTGGTTCGGGACGTAATCCAGATCGCACTCGGGGTCGGGGTTGTTCAGGTTGTGCGTGGGGGGGAGTTTCTGGTCTCGGATCGCCAGCACACACGCGATTGCTTCCACAGCCCCAGCCGCCGCGATCAGGTGCCCGAGCATACTTTTGATCGAACTCATCGGGATCTGTTTGGCACGGTCGCCGAACACGGCCTTGACAGCCTTGGTTTCGATGGAGTCGTTTTCCTTCGTGCCCGTGCCGTGTGCCGAGATGTAGTCGATGTCGTCGATACCCAGCCCGGCATCCACGAGCGCCAACTGCATGCTCTTGGCGGCGCCCCGACCGTCGGGATGGATATCGGTGATCCGGTAAGCGTCGGCGGTCGAGCCGTAGCCTGCGATTTCAGCGAGGATCTTTGCGCCGCGTGCCTTGGCGTGTTCCAGTGTTTCGATCACGAGCATGCCGGCCCCTTCGCCCATGACGAATCCGTCACGGTCCACGCTGAACGGCCGGGCTGCGCCTTGCGGGTCATCATTGCGTGTCGATAGGGCGGTCAGCCGGTTGAAGCCGGTGACCCCCAGCGGGTGGATCATGGTGTGCGCCCCGCCCGTGATCATGACATCCGCGTCACCTCGGCGGAGTACCTCCGCCGCTTCACCGATCGCCTGCGTGGAAGCGGCACAGGCGGTGAGGCAGTTGTACGCAGGCCCCTGCGCGTCGAACTCCAATGCGAGGTGAGTCAACGGCATGTTGGGTTCCTGTTCGATCTCACGTAAGGCGGTCATCCTGCTCAGCGCCGCGGCTGTCCATTTCGCGCCGTTGACACCTCGTTGTTCCGCATCCCAGCCGGCTAGGTTTGAAGCGACGTAATTATCAAAGTCGAGCGATCCTTCGCCGGAGCCCAGGTACAGCCCGAGCCGGGTGTGATCCAGCCCGTCATGGGAGTCCAGCCCCGCCATCCGCCAGGCCTGCCCGGCGGCACCGAGTGCGAAGCTGGTGTTCAGCCCCACACCCTCGTGCAGTTCCGGGTGTTGCACGTAGGGCTTGTAGTCATAATCCTTCACCTGCGCCGCGAAGGTCGTCGGGAAAGTCGAAGCGTCGAAGCGATCGATCTTCCCGATCCCCGAAGCGCAGGTCAGCAGCCCGTTCCAGACGGTTTCGATATCGTGGCCCAGAGGCGTAACCCAGCCCATCCCGGTAATCACGACGCGACACGTAGTCATAGGTCGGCTTCCTGTTGTGAATGAATACGAGTTCTCATGGGCGCGAGCCCGATTAATCGATTTTCTTAAGAACCATCGCGGTGTTCTGTCCGCCGAGGCCCATGTTGAAGACCAAGGCATAATTGAGTTCCGCTTGGCGTGTCTCGGCTGTGCCGGCAAACCCCGGTATCGGTTCATCCCGGTTGACAATGGCGGGGACCTGCTGCTGCTTGATCGCCATGGCGGCGACTGCGACGTCTACTCCGCCGCCACCGGCCCCGCAGTTGCCGATCAGGGTTCGCGTCGAGACGACCGGGATCTGATTCAGCCGATCACCGAAGACCGTCCGCATGCCTGCCGCCTCAGCCTTGTCCCAGTCGGGTACGCCACAGCCAAAACCAACAATCATGTCGATCGCCTCAGGCTCAAGGTCGGCATCACGCAATGCTGCCCGGATCGATGTCGTGACGGCCTTGCCTTCCGGGTCCGGTGAAAGGCTGCGGGTTTGCCGGTTGACGCTCTGCGATGCCCCGAAACCGACGACTTCGGCGTACGCGCTTGTCCCGCCGCGTTGTTGATAAGTTTCAAGGGCCTCCAGCGTGACGATCCCGCCTCCGTCACCCGCGACCGATCCTGCCGCCCGCTGATCGAACGATCGGACCGCCTCGGCAGGTGTGTCGTTACTGGTGGTGTTCAGCCGACCCGTGAAGTGTTGTCTCAGGAAGACCATCGGGTTCATCTTGCATTCGGCGCCGCCGCAGAAGCACAGGTCGGCCTTGTCGCGTTGGATCACGCGAAGCGACTCCCCGATCGACAGCATGGCTGAGGCTTCGCCGCAGGTGATGGTGTTCGACGGGCCTTGGGTGTCGTGGATGATCGTCACGTG
>CAZJCN010000254.1:2188-4280 GCA_964544195.1 uncultured Phycisphaeraceae bacterium
ATCCGGCATTCAAACCCGCTGGCATCGAAAGAACGGATCGGTCCGATCGCTGACCGGCCTTCGCACGCACTTTGCCAGGTCGGTTCGATCCCAAGGCCCAGCCCGCTGACCGGGCCGACACCGCTGATGACAACTTGTCGATTCATGGTCATGGTTCCACTGGCACAAAATCGAGCCGGGCATTGTACGCCGAGTTTCCCCCGTCGGCCAAAACGCCCTCAGGCTGGTTTCAACTCGGTTCCCGCGGATCGTATTCCCGGACGAAGCTTGGATTGGAGGTTACGGGGCATGAGGGACTTAGCTTACCCATGCCCGTGCCGCCGTCTGTCCGTCTGTACCGAGGCCCACCCTCATGCCGGGTATACTCACGGGGTCTTTGATGTTTCTTCAGGAGGCTGTTTTGAAACTACATTTCCTCGGCGCCAACCGACAAGTCACCGGGTCTCGGTATCTGCTCGAAGCGGCCGGCAAACGCGTTCTTATCGACGCCGGCATGTTTCAGGAACGCGACTACCTGCACCGCAACTACGAAGCCCCGCCGTTCGACCCCAAGTCCATCGACGCCTTGTTGCTCACCCACGCTCATCTGGATCACTGCGGTTTGATTCCCCGGCTGGTACGCAACGGGTTCGACAGCCCGATCATCACGATCGACCCGTCCGCGGACCTGGCCGAGATCATCATGCTCGACTCGGCGAAGATCCAGGAAGAGGATCTTCGCTACAAAATGAAACGTCACCGCAAGGAAGGGCGGACCGCGAAGCACGGGTATGAGCCGCTTTATACTGCTGAGGACGCTGAGAAAGCCGTCATGTTGTTTGAACCGGTGGGTTATGGTCAACCCGTGTCGATTGGGGATCACATCACAGCCACGTTCCACGAGGCGGGGCACATCCTCGGGTCCGCGTTCATCGAGATCAACGTCACTGAGAACGGCCAGACCAAGACGTTGATCATGTCAGGCGACGTCGGACAGTGGGACAAGCCATTGATCAACGACCCGCAGCTTTTCGACCGGGCGGATTACATCGTGATGGAATCGACCTACGGCGATCGGCTGCACAAGGAGTCAGGACCGATCGAGGATCAATTGGAACGCATCGTCAACGATACGGTCAGTCGCGGTGGGAATGTTGTGATCCCCACATTCGCGGTGGAACGGGCGCAGGAGCTGACGTACTACCTTGGTCAGTTGGCCGACGCGGATCGGATCCCGGACATCGGGATTTATCTGGACAGTCCGATGGCGGTCAAGGTCACCAAAGTCTTTCACCGTTGGTGTCAATACCTGGAGGAAGCTGCGAAATGTCAGCCCGGACACGGGGCGGATGTTCTGAAGTTCCAAGGCTTCAAGCTCATCAGTGCAACCGAAGACTCGATCGCGCTCAATGATCTTACAGGCTCGAATGTCATCATGTCCTCGTCCGGGATGTGTACGGGGGGACGGATCAAGCACCATCTCAAACACAACATCACCCGCCCGGAATGCACCATTGTTTTCGTGGGATACCAGGCGATCGGCACACTCGGTCGGATCATTCTGGACGGAGCACCGGAGGTGCGCATCCTCGGACAGAACTATCGCGTCAACGCGAGGATAGAACAGCTCTTCGGCCTGAGCGCACACGGCGACCGGGACGACCTGCTGAGGTGGTTAAGTGCGTGTAAGCAACCTCCCAGACGCCTCTTCCTGACCCACGGCGAAGAAGACAGCGCCAACGCACTGTCACAAGTGATAGGTTCGCAATTAGGTTGGCAGGTTTCGGTGCCCGAGTATGGGCAGGTTGTGGAACTGGTCTGACCGTTTATCCCGGTGGCTGCGATCGACCAAGGGCGATGTATGAATCTCAGTCCAGCTTCCGGGGCATGGTCGATGCGATGACACGGATCGGCGGGAGTTCCGAGCCTTCCAGCGCCAGTGTGGCGTCGTCGTCTGCTTCCACGGTCATATCGATCGACCCGCGCTCGAGCACAAGCACGCCGTCCTTGTCGAATCGCCGATGGGTGTAGAACTTGGCGTCGGTCACCCCGCCGAGAATGGGTTGTTCCTGTTGCGGCCCGCCGTCGGCCGGGTCGATGACCAGCCACAGCT
>CAZJCN010000255.1:0-2631 GCA_964544195.1 uncultured Phycisphaeraceae bacterium
TTCTTCGTACATCTCCGGCGGGATGAACCCCATACCTGCAAACGGGCTGCTGATCTTGATGGCGTGGGCACCTCGGCGTACCTGCGCCACGGCCAGGGAGACCGACCACTTGGTCAGGACCGCCATCAATTCAGCGCTGCGTTCAGGATTATCCAGCAGCGCCATCATGCCGTCTTCCATGCCGAGGATGTTCAGGAAGTGATCGAGTGGGGCGCGGACTTCGCCGTGCACCGAATAGGTATCGCCCGCTTTTTCGATCACACGATCGATCATCCCGAACACGTGATCGGGGATCTCTTCCGGGGTTCGATAGTCAAAGGTGGCCTTGCTGGCCTGGAAAGCCTTGTACGATTCCGGCGCCCAGCCCAGCGGGTCGTCCAGATCCAGCTCATCAAGCGTGGGCATCTGGAAATCGTCCGGCTTTTTGTAATACGCATCATCATCCCGCGTACACTCGATCCGTGCCCCGTCTTTCAGGTAGAGCGTGGGTGTCTCGGCGTCACGGTCCACCCGGTCAACCAGGTCCATCAGATCCTTGACCCGGCCGGGCTTGTGACACAGGATGCCGTCAAAATCATAAAGCTCACGCATCTTAAGCAGGCAGTCCGCCCAGACCTCGTTATCGAGGAAGTAATCGATGGGGTGGACACCGGTGTTGATGATCGTGTGACCGTTGGCCAACTGGCACATCACCGAGATGGTGTCCGGCTTCTGCTGAGCCATGGCCTGATGCATGATTTCTTTGGGTGTAGGCATAGGTTCGTGTTCTCTATGTGAATAAGTGATTACCGAGTCTGTGTGACAGTCAAGACGCCTTGCGGGCCTTCATCAATGAATCAAACAGTTCGACCGCAGACGACGCATCGGCCCCGTAACCATCAGCGCCGATCTCCTCGGCAAACATCTCACTGACGGGGGCACCGCCGACACAGAGCTTGATGTCCTTCAGGTCATCCTCTTCCGCAAACCCGTCGATGACTACTTTCATGTAGGGCATCGTGGTCGTCAGCAACGCACTCATGCCGACGATATCCACCTGGTGTTCGCGTGCAGTCCTCATGAAGTCTTCAATTTTTTGATCGACGCCGATGTCGATCACTTTGTAGCCGGCCCCCTCAGCCATCATGCAGACAAGATTCTTGCCGATGTCGTGCAGGTCGCCCTTCACGGTGCCCATCAGGAGCACGCCGGTCGGCTCGCTCTTGTCGCTGGCGGCGAGCAGAGGCTTGAGGATCGCCATGCCGGCCTTCATCGCGCGGGCAGCGACAAGCACCTGCGGGACGTAGAGCCGGTTGTGCTTGAAGTCCTCGCCGACCACGCTCATCCCGGCGATCAGGCCTTCTTCGAGCACTTCTTCTGGGGTGGCCCCCTCGTCGAGTGCCTGCTGTGTCATTTCCTTGACCTGAGCGGCCTTGCCCTCGTAAAGGTATTGATTCATCACGGTGTAATCGACCATCTTGCCTTTTCCTTAGTGTTGAGTCACCGTCTGGGTGTTTTCACGATTGTGCGAGTCCTGAACGAATTGTTCACCGTCAACGAAAACCGAATACAGCTCATCCAGAGCATGGATGTCGCGCCAAGGCACTTGGCGATAAAGCCCGAACGACGCCGGCTGCCCCACCTCCAGCCGCCCGGTATAGGTCCGCGCTCCACACAACTGCGCGTTGGTCACCGTGGCCATCCGAAGCAGCTCGGACGCTGAGAATCCCGCCAGAGCCATGCATTTCAGCTCCTGTCGGATACCGGTCGCCATGTCCACGCCGGGACACCCCGCATCGGTCCCTGCCATGAACAGCACACCGACCGACCGCCCCTTGGCTACGGACGCCGCGTGTTCGTTGATGATTTCTTCGATGCTCTGCCTTGTCTCTTTAGGCCAGCCGCAGGCGTCGTATGCCCCCTGCACGTAAACCGGCACAAAGGTGGGAGTCCAGATCAGGTGCCGACCGGCAAGGCGTTCGATCTGTTCGGGGGTGATGAAATACGCGTGTTCGATGAAATCGACACCGGCATCTATACAGATATCCAGCCCGTCAGTCCCGCTGCAGTGTGCCGCCACCTTTTTGCCGTGCGCGTGAGCATGTCGGACAACGTCTTCCAGTTCCGAAACCGTGTATTGCGGCGATTGACGGACTCGTTTTTCTGCGAAATTAACAATGCCGGTGGCCACGATCTTGATGTAATCCACCCCCCGCTCGGAAACCAGTTCATCGATGAAACGCTTGATATCGTCGATGGTTTCCTTGACGACACCGAGGTACCGACCATACTTGCCCGGGCGATGGATCGCAGGCCCCGGAACAACCAACTCGGGTGCCGATTCGCTCGACTCCTTGAAACGCTTGCGTACTTCTAGGTTGATCCCATGTGGATCACCCATATCACGCAGATACCCCATGCCGTGGCGCAACGACTTCCTCACCCGGCCCATGGCACGCTCGACCTCGACCTCGAAAGGCTGGCTGCCCGGCTTATCACGACGATCCGGCTCGAGTGGGTAAGGCTCCATGTAATAATGCACATGGGTATCCGCCAACAGCGGCACCGCGACACAGCCATCGGGAACATCGAGATGCTCCCCAGTTTCAGGGGCGTCCTGTTGAATGGCCTGAATCCGACCGTCTCCAATCC
>CAZJCN010000255.1:2641-2904 GCA_964544195.1 uncultured Phycisphaeraceae bacterium
GAAAAATACCCGTCGAGTTTGATCCACGATAAGTCTGCTGCCTGGTGTTTCATGACCACCCTTTCGTTTGGCCGCCCGACACCGGACCCGGTGGACCAGTCGCAAGAGAAGAATCCGATTCTTTGGCCCCAATAGCCTAATACACGATTAGCATCATTTCTACTGCTATTGAATCATTTATTGGTTCTATTGGCGCAATTTTATGCCTATTACAGCCCTTATTGGACTGTTTTGGCATTCTTACCAATACTTTTTGATCATTT
>CAZJCN010000255.1:2914-4280 GCA_964544195.1 uncultured Phycisphaeraceae bacterium
GTGTGGGTGTGAGTGCACCGCCAAAGCGGTCAGCACACCCGTGGCACCCCACCTTGTTGATTCATGCCTTACATCGGACCTGCACCGGGGGCGGTGTGGGTCGGGTAGATCTCCGGCTTGATCCCGGCTGTGGATTCGTACTGGCGTGCCACCGACTCGGCGAAAGCGTCCACCGCATCGGCTTCCACGAACGCGACCATGCAACCGCCGAATCCGGCCCCTGCCTGCCTTGCGCCGACCACCCCCGGCCCGTTCCGCATGGCCTCGATCATCGCGTCCATCGCAGGCACGGTGATCTCAAACAGGTTTTTCGCGCCTTCATACGACGCAGCCGTGATCGCTCCGATAGCCGAACGATCATCTCGGGACAAAGCGTCGGCCAACTGCGCAACTCGTTGATGCTCTTCCACAATAAACCTCGCCCGCTTGGCGACCACTTCGGGCAGGATATCGATGTGCTCTTCCAGAAAAGCGGGTGTGACGTCACGGAGTGTCCTGATCGAAGGGTCGAGCCGTGAAAACGCCGCAGCAGCCTCCTCACAATGAGCCCGCCGGGAACCGTACTCCGACCCGGACAGTTGCCGTGGCGCACAGGTATTACAGATCACGTTACGCAGCCCTTTCGGGAAATCCGCGTAATGGTGCGTGGTTTCACGGCAGTTCAGCCAAAGCGCTTTGCTTTTTTCCCCCAGGATCGAACTGTATTGATCCAAAATGCCGCACTGCACCCCGACCACCTTGTTTTCCGCCTTCTGACAGAGCTTGGCCATCTCCAACTTATCCAACTGGAAACCGCCGATCTGCTCGAACACAACCGCCACCGCGGCCTCGAGTGATGCGGAGGAACTCAGCCCGCTTCCGATCGGCACCGTCCCGTGAACAAGCATGTCACATCCGCGGATCGGGTACCCTGCTTCTTGCAGGATCGCTGCCACCCCCTGCACATAGACCGGCCACCCCTCATGCTTCGCAGCAGCCAATTCTGAAAGCACGATGGTGTGTTGCCCGTCAAGATTCAACGACTTAACGCGGATCACGTTGTGATCGGTCGGCCGGGCCGCCACCCAGGTCTCCCGATCGATGGTCAGTGTCAGCACATCCCCCTCGTTGTAATCCGTATGGCTGCCCATCAGGTCGACCCGTCCCGGCGCACGCCCCCAGACCGTCGCCTCGTGTCCATAAAGATCCCGAAAGGCTTCATGCATACGATCCCGATCAAGAACAGCTTCTCCAGACATGGTTAATCCTCGTTGTGGGGTCAAAGCGACTTGTCATTATGACAACAATGGACGATTCAACAAGACAATTGATGTGCAAGTTGGCCCCACAGCGCTGCTACTCGTGTTAATCAATCACGATTCTGTAA
>CAZJCN010000256.1:0-4269 GCA_964544195.1 uncultured Phycisphaeraceae bacterium
CCTCGAAAACTTCGCTCGCTGAGGCGGCCGTTGATCACCGCGATCGGGATACCCCGTTTGACGCAGGCTTCTGTGAAGTTGGGCCAGACCTCCAGTTCGGTCAGTGCCACAGCCGCCGGCCGGATCGCGTCGAGGAAACGGTCCACCCCTGAACTGAAGTCGAGCGGGTAACGCACCACGACATGTTTCTCTGCGTACAACTGCCTGGCTCGGGCGAAGCCGGTGTTGGTGGTGGTGCTGATAATGATGTTCAATTCGGGGTGGGATTCACTAAGCAGCGTGACCAGTTGCCGGATCAGGTTGACTTCACCGACACTCACGGCATGGATGAGCAGATTGACTTTGCCCGGCTGCCGACAGGCTTCACGGGCCGGATCGCCGACGTGCCCGAACCGGCCGTGCCAGTCCGTCCGCCATTTCCCGGTTTTCAGCAGCGACAGGCCCCACACCGGGCTGCTGACCACCGCCCCGACCGCGTAAGCGATGTCTAACGCCTTACTCATGCACGCATTGTATGTTTTCCAGCCCGTTTAGCAGTCCGGGCCGGTTCTTTTTACAATCCCCCTATGGACAAACGGTTTTACGTCACGACCCCGATCTATTACGTCAACGATCAGCCCCACATCGGCCACGTCTATACCACCTGCGTGGCGGACGTGGTCGCCCGGTACCACCGGCTGCTTGGTGAGGACGTGTTTTTTCTCACCGGCACGGATGAGCACGCGGCCAAAGTGGTCGATTCCGCCAAAGAACGCGGGCTGACCCCACTCGAGTGGGCCGACCGCAACGCCAAGGCGTTTGAAGACACCTTCAACCGCCTGGGGATGACCCACGACGACTTCATCCGCACCAGCCAGGAGCGTCACAAAACCCGTGTGCAGGAATACGTCGGCCAATTGATGGAATCCGGCGACGTGTATCTCGGCGAGTACGAGGGCTGGTATGACGCGGGACAGGAAGAATACGTCCCGGAAAACAAGGCCAAGGAATACGATTACAAGTCGCCGATCAACGGCAAGCCCTTGGTTCGCAAGAAGGAGAAGAATTACTTCTTCCGTCTCAGTTCCTATTCCGATGCGTTGTTGCAGTTGCTCGGGTCCGGGGAGGTGTTCGACGTCAAGCCCGCCGCCCGAAAGAACGAAGTGATCGCCCGAATCCGGGAAGGTCTCAACGACGTACCGATATCCCGGACCGGCGGGGGAGACTGGGGGATCAAGGTCCCCGGCGATGATACGCACACGATCTATGTCTGGATCGACGCCCTGATCAACTATCTCAGCACGGTCGATACCGATGAGCGTCGGCGGTACTGGCCTGCCGACGTTCACTTCATCGCCAAGGACATCCTATGGTTCCATGCGGTGATCTGGCCGGCGATGCTCACGGCATTATCAAAGCGACCGGGTTACGAGTGGGTTCGCTTGCCTCGGTTGGTCTATGCGCACAGCTTCTGGATCAGTGAAGGCCAGAAGATGAGCAAGAGCCTGGGCAACTTCATCGACCTTGAGAAGATCGACCATTACGTCGAGACGTTCGGGCTGGATGCGCTGCGATATTTCCTGGCTACGCAGGGACCGATGGGTACGACCGACGCCGACTTTGCCGAGTCGAAGTTCATCGAGACCTACAACGCGGACCTGGCGAACACTCTGGGCAACTGCTTCAGCCGGGTGTCGAACATGACGGCCCGGTACTTCGACGGACGTCTGCCGGAGCCGGGGCCTGAGCCCGAGTCGGCGGGTGATATCGAGCACGACCGCGTCGTGGACAAATCGGTGCGGGAGTACACCCGGGCGATGCAGTCGTTGGAGCTTGCCAAGGCCGCCGATTCGGCGATGGGCCTTGTTCGGGCGGTGGATAACTACATCGAGGCGACCCAGCCGTTCCAGCTTGCCAAGCAACCCGAGCAGTTACCAGCCGTCGGAACGGTGCTGTACAACTGCGCCGAGATGCTGCGCGTGGCGTCACTGATGCTCTGGCCGTTCCTGCCCGGCAAAGTTGAGGAATTATGGCAGCGGATCGGGTGCGGACTGTATGCCCAAGCCATGGCCGAACACGGTCGAGGCGACTTCGACGCCTGGCGTCAGTGGGGCGGCAGCCGACCGGGCACGGAGGTGGTCAAGGGCGACCCGCTGTTTCCACGTTATCAAGCCGGGAAATAAACCCTTTACGCGGGTAGTTGAGTCGAACACGGATGCCCCGACTGATCGCGTGATTATCGGGACATCGGATGTCGGGGGTTGGGTTGGCATGGTCGGTTGATCTCGCCGATAGAGTCCAAGACATGGCCCGACAGATCACACGTCGAACCCTGCTTGCTTCCGCGCTGTTGTTGGGGCAGCTTGCCTGTCTGTTGCTGGCGTTGCTGTGGTTCAGCGCCTGGCTCGAACGCGAGATGATGAGCCGAATGTTGCAGGGCCGATCGGACACGATCGCTCGACAGGAGGTGTTGACCTTCATCGAACAGGTCCGGGCCATCGGCGTGATCGTGGCGGTAGCGGTCGTGGTCATCAGCGCGATCGTGACGATCATGATCGTTCGTCGGTATGAGAGCCGGTTGGCCGAGATCAATCGCGGGCTGGAAACTCAGGTGGCCCGGCGTAGTGCCGCGCTGCTCCGCAGCCGGGATGCGGTCATCTTCGGCCTGGCCAAGCTCGCCGAATCACGCGACGGCGAAACCGGTGAACACCTGGAACGGATCGCCCAATACACCGAAGTGCTTGCACGTCAGGTTTCGCGGATGCAGACCCCCGGCGGAGACGAGGATTGGGTGCAGACGCTGGCCAGCACCTCGGTGCTTCACGACATCGGCAAGGTGGGGATCCCCGACGCGGTCCTGCGTAAACCTTCATCATTGACCGACGAGGAACGAAAGGTGGTGGAAAAACACCCGTTCATCGGCGGGGATACCCTGATCGAGATCAAACGCCGGTGGGGTGAAGACCCGTTTCTTCTGACCGCCAGCCAGGTCTGCTTTGGACACCACGAACGATGGGACGGGACGGGGTATCCGTTCGGCCTCAAGGGCGAGCAGATCCCCATGGCAGCCCGGATCGTCGCGTTAGCCGACGTCTATGACGCCCTGACCAGCGAACGGGCCTACAAGGACGCTATGTCCCATGAGCAGGCCCGCCAGATGATCGTGGACGCCTCCGGCACGCAGTTTGACCCCATGGTGGTTCAGGCGTTTATCGAAGTTCAGGACCAGTTCCAGCGGATTGCTGAGCAGTTCAAGGTCAAGGGTGACGGCCATCTACCTGCTCAGAATCTTTCTAGCGGACCCACCTACGAAAAGGCGTACTCGGATTCCGTGTAAATCGCTTGTAAACAGGCGATTGTGTGGTAGAGTGTGGGTAGGACATCCCGGGGTATTACTATCGAATCGTGTGTCGAAATTCCTTCGCTGGGAGGGTCCATGTCGGTTTGCAGGCATCTTGGTAGGACGGCCCATATGGGTCGGGCACTGGCTTTGTGTTTGGCGGTCGGGCTTGGGTATGCCGCAACGGCAACGGCCCAAGTGCCTTCAGGCCTGGCAGGGGGACTGACCGTCAATCAGGTCCAACTGAACCCGTTGGTCGTTGCACCCGTGACGAACATACCCATCGGGGGCTACCAGCCCCTCGTGGCGGTCAGCCTCACCAACGAGGAAACCGTGGACGACCTGGATTTCCTCGCGTATTCCACGACGGGATATCTCGCCAACGGCCTGCCCGGTGCCCACGCGCTGGCGTCCAACGGGGCACTCCATTACGAAGTAGCTTTGCTGGATACCGGGGCCCAGGTCCACCTGTTCACCGCAGGCGCCATCTCCGGTTTCGATTTTGCCGGCAACAACCTGCTGGGTAGCGAACAGATCCCGATCGGCGGGGCGGGCGGCAACGAGTTCGTCACGATCCACGACCCCGTCGGCGTGTATGTGACCGGGTTGGCCAATGCCACCGGTGGGGCGAACCTGTCTGTGAACACCTCGACTCTGGTCGGCCAATACAACGTCGCCGTCGTCGGTGCCGATGATCCGCAGTCCATCCTGCCGGATGTGGTGGGGCTGCCGTTGGCCAGCCAGTACACCACGGTGATCCGGTCCGATCAACGCAAGCAGGTCACGGTCGGCGCGGACGTGTATGAATCACCCGGAATTGAACTTCTACCATTCAACGATCCATCGATTCCCAGCATCACACGAAAGGCACCGCTCTCGCTTTTGCCGGGCACAGCCTTCGCCAGCCCGCCGGCGTTCTTCCCGAACCTCGACATCCTCAGCGTGGAGGA
>CAZJCN010000257.1:0-4245 GCA_964544195.1 uncultured Phycisphaeraceae bacterium
TTGTCCCCGATGATCCGCGCCTTCACCGCCAGGATGTGTCCCTCGGCATCACAACCGATCTTGTACGTCAGCGTGATCGGGTGACGTTTGGGATGGATGCGGAAGCTCTCCGGCCGGGTCAGCGTGATCTTGACCGGTCGCCCGGTCAGGTACGCCAGCAACGCGGTCTGTGCCTGGATAGATAAATCTTCTTTCCCGCCGAACGCGCCGCCGTTGCTGACCAGCTCCACTTCGATACGGTCTTCATCGATCCCCAGCACCGAGGCGATCTGCCGACGATCATCAAACACGCCCTGGCCTTGGGAATACACCTTCAGACCGAGTTCAGCATCGGACGGGGCCGGCCGATCGGGATCAAATCGCTGCCATTGCCCGTCTGCCGACCTGAAACGCGGCACGGCGATGCAGGCCTCCGGCTCAAGGAACAGGTGTTCGATATGCTGGGTGTGATAGGTGTCCTCGATGATGTGGGCGCACCGCGCAAACGCGGCATCGGGGTCGCCTTTCTTCAGCACCGACTTGCTCAGCAGGTTGGTTCCACGTTCGGGATGCACCAGCGGCGCACTCGGTTCCAAAGCCTTGACCGGGTCGGTTACCGGCGTCTTGACCCGATACTCGACCTCGATCAGCTCCGCCGCCCGGCGTGCCAGACGCTGGTTGTCCGCCACGACCGCCGCGATCACGTCCCCCGTGCAGTGTGTGTCCTGACCCGGCGCGATGAACACCGGCCAATCCTTTTCGATCAGCCCCACATACAGATTCCCCGGCACGTCCTGTGCCGTGATCACCCGATGCACCCCCTCGAGCGCCAGCGCCTTGTCGGCATGGATCTTCAACACCGTCGCCCGTGGATGATCCGACAGCCGCAACGCCCCGTACAGCATGCCCGGCACGGTCATGTCGTCGATGTATTTCCGGTCTCCCAGCACCGCGTCATGCCCTGTGTACCGTGGCAGACTCGTCCCGACCCGGCCGGAGGTGTCCGTCGGTTTTTCGTCCAGCTTCGCTTCGCCGGCACGGACCCGGCTGTACAGCTCGATGCTGTCGATGATCTGCTTGTATCCGGTGCATCGACACAGGTGCGGGCGGACCGCCTTGGTGATCTCGTTACGCTCGGGCTTCGGGTTCTGGTTGCATAATCCCACCGCACGCATCGCAAACCCCGGGATACAGAACCCACACTGCACCCCGCCGCAGCGGACGAAGCTCTCGGCGATCTGTTGCCGGTGTGTCTCGTCCAAGCCCTCCAGCGTGGTGACCGCCTTGCCCTCGACTCGGGCCGGCTTCATGGTGCAGCTGAGCATGGGCTTGCCGTCTACCAGCACCGTGCAGCAGCCGCACTGGGCCTGAGGCTGGCATCCGTTCTTGGGCGAGGTGATCCCCAGCCGGTCACGCAACACGTCCAGCAGGGTCAGGTCCGGGTCGTCCAGATCGATCCGGACCGGTTTGCCGTTGACCGTACAGCTTAGGGTCGTTTGGGGGGTGGTCATGGTGCGGGTCGTCGTCATCGTGTTGGCCTCACTCAGTTCACGCGCTGAGGTCCGCCCGTCACCTGTGACGGGCCGTATCAGGTGGCCAACTCATGCCCGGCTAGCCGGACTATCCTTCCACCCATCGTCATTGTCCCCGCCAGACCCTGAATCACCAAGCGGAACTTTGGAAAATTTCTCTTTGTCGTATTGCCTCTTGCGGGTATAAAGACAGATCTATGCCAAGGAAGAAGTTTTCGCGTTCCCCGCTGCTGCAACGTGCCGAACATTACAAGCCCGCCATGGTCCGGTTCCTGCGGGACCTGGTCGCGATCCCCTCGGAGTCGGCCGAGGAGGGCAAGGTTATCGCTCGGATCCGCAAGGAGATGCGGGCCACCCGCGCCTTCGACCGGATCGAAACCGACCCGATGGGCAACTTGCTCGGCTGGGTCGGCAAGCCCGGCAAAGGCAAAAAACTGCTGGCTATCGACGCCCACGTCGATACGGTCGGGGTCGGCGACCGTTCAGAATGGAAACACGACCCGTACAAGGGCAAGATCGCGGACGGCAAGGTCTGGGGCAGGGGGGCGGGTGATCAGGAAGGCGCTGTCCCCGCCATGGTCTACGCCGCCAGAATCATCCGCGACCTGAACATCGACCTGTCCGAGTATTGCCTGCTGATGACCTTTACCGTCATGGAAGAGGATTGCGACGGGCTCTGCTGGCAGTACATCGTCAAGGAGGACGGCATCCGGCCCGATGCCGTGGTCGTCACCGATTCCACCAACTGCTGGGTCCTCCGGGGGCACCGCGGGCGGATGGAGATCGGTGTCACCGTCAAAGGCCGAAGCTGTCACGGCTCGATGCCCCACAAGGGTGATAACGCCGTCTACAAAATCGCCAAGGTCGTCAACGAAGTTGAGAAGCTCAACAACCGTCTCAAGGCGGACGACTTCCTCGGCAAAGGCACGATCACGGTCAGCTACATCGACTGCAAGACCCCCAGCCTGTGCGCCGTGCCCGGCGAAGCGTACATCCACCTCGACCGTCGGCTGACGGTGGGGGACACCAAGACGTCGGCCGTACGCGAAGTGCGAGACGCCATCCGCCGTGCCGGGGTCAAAGCCAAGGTAGAGGTGCTCCGCTACGCCCGGCCGAGCTACACCGGGCTGACTTACGAAACCGAAAAGTACTTCCCGACCTGGTGCGAGCCGGAAGACGCGCTGCAGGTTCAGGCCGCGATCAAGACCCACCGCGACGTGCTCGGTACCGCACCGACCGTCCACCGATGGACCTTCAGCACCAACGCCGTCTCCATCGCCGGTATGTTCGGCATCCCCTGCGTCGGTTTCGGCCCGGCACCCGAAAGCGTGGCACATACCGTCAACGACTCGGTCCCCATCGAACACCTGATCCGCTGCGCCGCGTTCTATGCCGGGTTCGGGCAGGCGTACTGCGATCTGGCGCACGGCCGACCCAACAACACCCCGATGTCATTCAAGCGAAAGAAAGGTTGACGCACCACATGGCAACGAGCCTCAAAGGCAAGGACTACATCGAAACGCAGGACCTGACGCTCGACGAGCTGAACCTGCTGCTGGAAACCGCCGACGAACTCAAGGCCAAGTTCCACCGAGGCGAACCGACGCTCCTGCTGCCGCACCAGACAGCCTTCTTGCT
Source organism: uncultured Phycisphaeraceae bacterium (assembly GCA_964544195.1). Lineage (GTDB taxonomy): Bacteria > Planctomycetota > Phycisphaerae > Phycisphaerales > Phycisphaeraceae > CAZJCN01. Next base: position 3,150 of record CAZJCN010000257.1, read on the forward strand.
GTTCTTCGATAAATCCACCCGGACCCGAAACGCTTTCGAGGCCGGCATGACCCAGCTCGGCGGACACGCCCACTTCCTCGATTCCAGCGCCACACAGATCAGCCACGGCGAAACCGCCGCCGACACCGGCCGGATCCTCGCCGCGATGGGCCACGGCATCTGCTGCCGGCACGACCTGATCCTCGGTGCCGGTAACAAGTACATGCGCGAGATGGCTGAGGCCGCCAACGTCCCCGTCATCAACATGCAGTGCGATGTCGATCACCCCACGCAGACCCTCGCCGACCTCATGACCATCCGCGAGCATTTCGGGAAAGACAATCTCAACGGCCTGAAGATCGCCGTCACGTGGGCCTACGCCCCGTCCTACGCCAAGCCGCTCAGCGTCCCGCAGGGATTGATCACCCTCATGACCCGTTTCGGGATGCACGTTGCCCTGGCCCACCCGCCGGGCTATGACCTGATCGACCGCACCGTCGAATCCGCCAAAGCCAACGCTGAAGCCTCCGGCGGTACCTTCGAGATCGTTGACGACATGGACGCCGCTTTCGCCGACGCCGACATCGTCTATCCCAAGAGCTGGGGCGTGCACGACCTGATGCTGGCCCGCCTCAGCGCCAAGTCTCAGGCCGAGATCGACGCTAACGAGAAAGAATGCCTGGCCATGAATCACAAACACAAGGACTGGATCTGCGATGAACGTCGCATGGCCTTAGCGAAAAAGTCGGCCGTCTATATGCACTGCCTGCCCGCCGACCGCGGCAGCGAGGTCACCGACGCCGTGATCGACGGCCCACAGTCCATCGTTTTTCAGGAAGCCGAAAACCGCCTGCACACCGCCAAGTCGATCATGGCCAGCACCATGCGCGAACGGCCGTTTTAATCCACCGACCCGACCGCCAACGCTCCGATCAACGCCGCGCTGCTTGCACGACCCCGGCCGGGGCGGTATATACCTGCCTTACCTCACCCGTGGCACGGCCGCCGGCTAGCTGGTAGGATGGTGCCATACGCGATGCGGGCGTAGCTCAATTGGATAGAGCATCGGTCTTCGGAACCGAGGGTTGGGGGTTCGAGTCCCTCCGCCCGCGTTTTT
>CAZJCN010000258.1:0-2965 GCA_964544195.1 uncultured Phycisphaeraceae bacterium
CTCACTGGTCACGTCCCGACAGTTCGGCCCCATATCCTCATCCCGCGCCCGGCGGATCAATGCGGTCAGGTCGTCTCTGGAAACATAACGATTTAATTCAGGTGCTGGGGCAGGCATGACATCTGACTTAATGGGAGTTCATCGCATCGGGGTATGGTTGTTTGTGAAAAGTGACACGATATCGGCCGTCCCCCAGTGAGACAATCCGGACCGTATCGCCGGGCTGCATGTCGTGGGCACGGTAGTAAGCCCCCCAACCCCGCCAGCGCAGCATCGGCTTGCCTGTGGCAAATCCCGTGACCACCTCCTGACCATCGGGCATCAGCAGGATGACGTCCTGTTCCCGCATGGCCGGGCTGACGGATGGCAGGCTCAGGTAACGGTTTCGGATGGCGCCGGCTGTCAGCATCACTTCCCTCACCGGATTGAGTTGGTCGTCGATGACATGCCACGCACGCATCGACTTGGGATAGGTCGGGCCGACACGGATCGGTTCGACTGCCGTCAGTTCCACGAACACGGCGTAACGGCTGTCACGTTTCGCTTGCCAGTAGTCCTCATTGCCGCATACTGCGTGGTCATAACGCATACGAAGCCGATCGATGTCACTGGGTGTGAGCTTGTCGTGTTGATCTATGTTCCCAGCCAACGCCGTCGCCATAAACGGTCCAGCCGAGACTTTGAGGAAGATGCGTTCACCGGGTGCAATCGATCCGAAAGGCGGCTGTACGGTCTTGGTCAAACGGCTCTCGACCGTCTTACGCCCATCGAGGATCATCCGGAGATACGGGCGTTTGAGGATCGCGACGTGTGTCGGCATGACACGATCCTACCATTCAGAACAAGGCTTTGTAGAGCATGCGTCCTCCGGCTGCCGCCGCTCCGAGATACATGATGACCGTGAATGGCTTCTCGGCGAGTCGGCTGTGCATCCACAGGCCGACCACGATCCCCGCCGGCACAAACACCGCGAACAGCACCGACTCCACCGCCGTCCGGGTGTTGATCAGGCCCAGCGTGAAATACGTCGGCAGCTTCATGCAGTTGAGCACGAGGAAGAACACCACCATCGTCGCCACCAGCCGGGCCTTATTTAACTGCTGCTCCAGCAGGTACAGGTTGATCACCGGACCCGCCGCGTGCGCGATGGTGGAAACGACACCCGCCAGTGTTCCGCTCAGACACCCGCCGACCGGCCCGGGGGGGATCCGTGGGACATGGCCGCCCGCCAGCCGAAACAGCTGCAACGCCACCAGCAGCACGCACACGCCACCGACCATCAGATTCAACGCCCACGTCAGTCGGCCCGTGTCCTGAAACGACCACAACACCAACGTCCCCAAGGCAACCCCCAACAGCGCGCCACCCAACAGCGGACGCAGGTGATGCCACGATACCGCCCGGCGGTGGCTGTAGACGCTGAACAGGTCCGCGAAAATCAGGATCGGCAGCATGACCCCGATCGCCCGCTCGGCCGGTAGGGCGTTGGCGACCAACGGCACCGCGAGGATGCCGATACCCCCGCCGAACCCCGCCTTCGCGATACCGATGACCAGCACCCCCAGCCCAAGGGCCAGAACGTACCACCAGGTCGGCGTATCGGCCGGGATGTCCGGGAGCCAGGCCGTGATCATGTCAGATAGGTATAGCTGGTCAGCCCCTGCTCGTAGAAGCGACGCAGTTGTGTTGCCTCGGCCACACTCATCCGCCCGACACGCACGGCCTGCTCGACCGACCTGCGGAAGTTGCGGCGGAGTTGGTCCGTGTCATATTGCACGTACTGAAGAACCTCCGTCACCGTGTCACCCTCGACCACCTCGTCGATCGACGGCACGCCTTGGGCATCCACGCTCACATGCACCGCGTTCGTGTCGCCCAGCAGATTGTGCAGGTCGCCGAGGATCTCCTGGTATGCCCCGACAAGAAATGCCCCGATGTAATATTCCTGGCCATTGACCGGGTGCAGGGGGAGGACGGAAGTCATTTTTCGACACCCGATGAACTTGTCAATCTTGCCGTCGGAATCGCAGGTGATATCCGCAAAGATCCCTCGGCAGACCGGCTCCTCGTTCAGTCGATGGATCGGCATGATGGGAAAGACCTGACCGATCGCCCAGCTGTCCGGCATCGATTGGAAAATCGAAAAGTTGCAGAAATACGTCCGGGCCAGGTGAGACTCCAGAGACTGCATTTCCTGAGGCGGGTCCGGCATCTGCCGGATATACGACAGCGTTTTTGCGCAGATCGCGAAATACAATCGCTCTGCGAGGGCCCTCATCTCCAGCGTGCAGTAGCCGAGGTTGAACAGGTTCATCGCCTCGTCGCGTGCCACCTGAGCATCGTGGTAGGACTGTACGAAGGTGGATTCGTCCAGCTCGAAATACGCGTCGTACAGCGTGCGGATCGGGTGGGGCAGTTCGTCCACCTCTTCGCGCGGCATTTCCTGGGGGGGGTCAAAACTGTCAAACCCGGTGGAACCCAGCACGTTGAAGATCAGCAGGCTGTGGTACGCCACCATCGCCCGGCCGGACTCGCTGATGATCGTCGGGTGGGGAACCTCCGATTCATCGCACAGTTCCATGACGTGATAGACCACGTCGTTGGCATACTCCTGCATGGAGTAGTTGATGCTTGAGCCGGTGTCGGTCTTGCTGCCGTCGTAGTCCACGCCCAATCCGCCGCCGACGTCGAGATACTTCAGGCCAGCCCCCGCCCGGTACAACTCGGCATATACACGAACCATCTCGATGATCGCCCGCTTGATCGGCGCGATCGTGGTGATCTGGCTCCCAAGGTGAAAATGCAGCAGGTTCAGGCACTCGAGCATGTTCTCCTGCCTCAGGTAATTCACCGCGTCCAGAACCTCGGACACGAACAACCCGAACTTGGAGTGATACCCGCCGGACTGCTCCCAACGCCCGGAACCCTTGGTCGCCAGTTTGATCCGCATCCCGATCTGCGGCCG
>CAZJCN010000258.1:3065-4244 GCA_964544195.1 uncultured Phycisphaeraceae bacterium
TGGCGAAAGTGTCAATGCCGGCGGATGAGGACGGCCAGCCCCATGCTCATCAGCGCGATGGCAGCCGGTTCCGGGATCTGCGTGAACGCGATGCTGACGTTCATAGCCTTCTTATCAATGAACGCCGCGTGAGACGGGGCGTCGGACGACGCGATCAGGATGTTATCCAGATCAACCCGAATCCTGGTGGCCTGATAGTTGCTCAGGTCCAGCCACGCCTCGCCAGACCAGAGGCCCGAGCCTGTCCCTGTCAGCGGCACGTTCGGCGTGATGTCGATCGGATCGCTGACAAAGCCCCCGATGAAGGGGTCAAGAATCGTTGCCACCAGTGTCCCTCCCGCGGTGACCTCAGCGGTGCTCCCGAGCATCAGGAAATCGCCGATCTCGTCGAGGTGGATCGATTCAATGAACAGGCCCGGGTCGGCCTGGACGACAAACGAAAGCTGCCCGGAAGTGATGTCCGATCCTACCCCGGCCTGTGCCGCGGCAAACGGACCCGTCGAAAAGCTCATCGCGTTACCGGCCACGAACGGATCGCCATACAGCGGCACCGGGTCGGTTACGGATGATTCGGTCAGATCGGTGATGGTTCCCCCGGCGAGATGAATGATCGCCCCGTCGGCTGAGCTAAGCGTTGTCAGGCAGAGGGCCCCGGCTACGACTCCCACGAAACTTCTGTAGGACAACATCCTCGTCTCTCCTTCTGGTAAGAAAAGGCTGTTGTTTCACCTGCATACCTGCGCAACACAACAATAAAAAAAGAGAGCGGCTACAAAGCCCTCTCTCCCGTCCGTTGTGTTATGTTGTGGCGGCTAATACAACAGCTACCTATGTTCCCTTCGACAAAACATATGATAACTCACCAGCGCCGGATTGCAACGCTTTTTTCTTCAATTAACGCAGTTTTTATGAGTCTTTCTCGCCCTCTCCTTTCTCTAAATTACCCAGTCGGGCAATCTTTCTCCCTGTCGGCCCTTCGATGTGTGGCGCCGACCCGTCAGTCCAACCCGCAGAAAGCTGACGTTCCATACGGGTTACACGGTTAATCAGGGTAAATAACACATACGGACCGTGTCAACCAAATAATGACACAGCCGGGTAAAAAAATCTGATTCGCCTATCAGGGGCTTTGGGTTCGTCAGCGTGCCTGAGGGATCAGGATGAACGCTCGGCGAGCAG
>CAZJCN010000259.1:0-4243 GCA_964544195.1 uncultured Phycisphaeraceae bacterium
CCGAAGCAGGACCTGTTCGAGCAGATGGTCGCGGAACGGACCGGGCGAACGCACGGGGTGGCGGTGTCGTCCGGGACGGCGGGGTTGCATCTGGTGTTGTTGGCGCTGGGGATCGGTCCGGGGGACGAGGTCATCACCACGCCGTTCAGTTTCATCGCCAGCGCGAACTGCATTTTGATGGTGGGTGCCAAGCCGGTGTTCGTGGATATCGACCCGGCGAGCCTGAACATGGACCCGACCAAGCTGGAAGCGGCGATCACGGAAAAGACCAAGGCGATCATCGCGGTGGAGGTGTTCGGCAACCCGCGGCACATGGAACGGATCGCCCAGATCGCCGGGGCACATGAGGTTCCGCTGATCGAGGACGCGTGCGAGGCGTTGGGCGGGAGGTACAAGGGCAAACCGATCGGATCATTCGGGCGGGCCGCGGTCTTCGGGTTCTACCCCAACAAGCAGATCACCACCGGCGAAGGCGGGATGATCGTGACCGATGACGACCGGCTGGCGGACCTGTGCAAGTCGATGCGCAACCAGGGCCGACCGGTCAACGCACACACAGGCGACGCGAACAAGTCTGGCGCGTGGCTGGCGCACGAACGGCTTGGCTTCAACTACCGGATGTCCGAGATCAACGCGGCGCTGGGTGTGTCCCAACTGCAACGGCTCGAATCCATCCTCGCGGCCCGGCGAGAGGTGGCCGGGATGTACATGCGCCGGCTGATGGGGTTTGAAGACCTGATCCTGCCCAACGTGTTGCCCGGCACGGAAGAGGACATGTCGTGGTTCGTGTTCGTCGTGCGATTGTCGGACCAGTACGGACACGTCGAGCGCGATCGGATCATCACCGGCATGCGCCGACACGAAGTGGGTGCATCAAACTACTTCCCCTGCATCCACCTCCAGCCGTTCTATCGCGAACGGTTCGGCTTCAAGAAAGGCGATTTCCCGATCGCCGAGTCGATCAGCGAGCGCACGATCGCCCTGCCATTCTTCAACCGCATGGACTCGACACAGGTCGAGCTGGTCTGCCACACGTTGAAGGTGATGATTCAACGCGAGCAGCTGTTGAAACGATAAGCCCGCTTTCACTTAGACATTGAACAGGAAGTGGCAGACGTCGCCGTCCTGCATGATGTAGTCTTTGCCCTCGACGCGGAGCTTGCCAGCCTCTTTGATCGCTTTCTCAGACTTGTAAGTTTCCAGATCCTCGACGGAATAGACCTCGACGCGGATGAAACCTCGTTCGAAGTCGCTGTGGATCACGCCTGCGGCCTGGGGAGCGGTGGCGCCGATCGGGATCGTCCAGGCGCGGACCTCCTTGGGGCCGGCGGTAAAGTAGCTCTGCAAGCCGAGCAGCCGATAGGCTTCACGAGCCAATACATTCAAGGCGGGTTCAGTCAGCCCGACGCTTTCGAGCAGCTCCGCGCGGTCGGATTCATCGAGTTCCGCCAGTTCGCTTTCGAGCTTTGCGCAGACGGGGACCACCGCCCCGCCTTCGGACTCGGCTCGTTGACGAACGCGCTGAACCAGTTCGCCCTCGCCGAGCAGATCATCTTCGTCGACGTTGGCAACATACAGCACACGCTTGGCGGTGATGAAGCCGAAACTCTTTAGTTCCTTCCGCTGGTTCTCATCCAGCTCGATTCCCCGGATGGGTTTACCATCGGACAGGCGCTTCTGGCAGGCTTCCAGCAGGGCGACGCGGGCTTTGGCGGCCTTGTCTCCCGTGCGGGCGGCGCGGGCGGCCTTGTCCAAGGCCGATTCGACAGTCGCCAGATCGGCCAGCATCAGTTCGGTGTCGATCGTTTCGATGTCCCGGATCGGATCGACCTGCCCGTCAACGTGGGTGACATCCTCGTCCTCGAAACACCGGACGACGTGCAGCACGGCATCAACATTACGGATATGCGACAGGAATTTGTTGCCCAGGCCTTCGCCCTGGCTGGCGCCTTTGACCAAGCCGGCGATGTCGACGAGCCGGAGAATGGCTGGGACCACTTTCTGTGTTTCGATGTACCGGCAGATGGTGTCCAGCCGAGCATCGGGGACGGAGACCACGCCGACGTTCGGCTCGATGGTGCAGAACGGGTAGTTTTCGCTGGGGATCCCCGCCGCGGTCAGCGCATTGAACAGGGTGGACTTGCCGACATTCGGGAGACCGACGATACCTGCTTCCATGGGTCGTTTCTGGTGTGAGGGTTTCCGGGGGTGGGCACGGTGATGCGTAGCGGAAGGCACGATCTCCGTGGTTGTTTTCGCGCACGGCCTTATCGGCAGCGGGGCAGTTTAGCGTGCTTGAAGCGGGCTTGCAGCGATGCAGCCTCGCGGTCGCTTCGGGCCTGTAAAACAGGTACAATATCGGTTTACGCACCGGGCGAAAATCCCGGCAAAAACACGCGAAATCAGGACCGATCAGACCGATGAGCGACGCCCCCCAAGACCCGAATCATCCCGAGTTCAACGCTGACCAGGACCCTGCTTCCACCGGTCGACTGGTGGACCACCCGATCGAGCAGGAGCTTGCCGAGAGCTACCTGACGTACGCGATGAGCACGATCGTGGACCGCGCCCTGCCGGACGTGCGCGACGGGCTGAAACCTTCGCAGCGCCGGATCCTGGTGGCGATGAACGATCTGAACCTCACCCCGGGCCGAAAGCACAGCAAGTGTGCCGGCATCGTGGGTGAGACGATGAAGAAGTACCACCCCCACGGCGACGGGGCGATCTACCCGACCCTCGTGAACATGGGTCAGGAGTGGAAGACCCGGGCGCTTCTGATCGACAAGCAGGGCAACTTCGGGTCGATCGACCCGGACCCCCCCGCCGCGATGCGATACACCGAGGCCCGGCTGCACCGCCACGCGGTCGAGATGCTCGAAGACCTGAAGTTCGACACCGTTGACTGGCAGCCGAACTTCGACGAGCAGTTCATGGAGCCGAAGGTGCTCCCGGCCAAGTTCCCGAACCTGCTGGTCAACGGCTCGACGGGGATCGCGGTGGGCATGGCCAGCAGCATGCCGCCGCACAACCTCGGCGAGGTCTGCGACGCGATCGTCGCGGTGATCGACAACCCGGACATCGGGCTGCGCGAGCTGATGGAGCTGATCCCCGGGCCTGACTTCCCGACGGGCGGGATCATCTGCGGCAAAGCGGGGATTGTTCAGGCGTACGCCACCGGCCGGGGACGTGTGACGGTCCGGGCGAAGATACACAAGGAACAAAGCCGCACCGGACGGGACCTGCTGGTGGTCACCGAGATCCCCTACCAGGTGTCGAAGAACGCGGGGATCGTGGACAAGATCGTCCAACTGCGCAAAGCAGACAAGATCACGGACATTTCGGACATCGTGGATGAGTCGTCCGGCCGAGGCGGTATGCGTGTGGTCATCACGCTGAAGAAAGGCGCCGATCCGGACGTGGTGGAGAACCAGCTCTACCAGATGACGCCGTTGCAATCGACGTTCAGCATCATCAACATCGCGTTGGTGAAGGGTCAGCCCAGAACGCTGGGGCTCAAGGACCTGATCCAAGCCTACATCGATCACCGGATCGACGTGATCCGTCGTCGGACGGCGTTCAAGCTTAAGCAGGCACAACAGGAGGCCCACCGGATCGAGGGCCTGATCTACGCGGTGTGCGACATCGACGAGGTTATCAAGCTCATCCGCGAGAGCCGGACGCGTGAGGAGGCGATCGAGAAGCTGATGAAGCGTGGTTTCCGGATCCCGCCGGACCATCCCGCCGCGCCGTCGATCCCGGAACGATTCAAGCGGGCCAGCGCGGACCGTGACGTGTACCTGAGCCGGGTGCAGGCGGAAGCGATCGGCCGGTTGCAACTGATCCAACTGGTCGGTCTCGAAATCGAGACCTTGGTGAACAACTACGCGAAGCTGCTCGGGCAGATCGAGGAATATGAGTCGATCCTGGCCGATCAGCAGCGTGTGCTGGACATCATCAAGCAGGACACGATGGAGTTGAAGGCCAAGTACGCCGACGCCCGCCGGACCGAGATCCAGGAAGGCGAAGTCGGCGAGCTGGACCTGGCGGCGCTGACGCCGGTGGAACAGGTGGTGGTCACGATCACGCATGCCGGCTACGTGAAGCGGCTGCCGGTGGAGGAATACCGCGTGCAGGGCCGAGGCGGCAAAGGTGTGATCGGGGCACGCAGCAAAGAGGACGACTTCACGGAACAGGTCTTCGTCGCCTCGACCCACGACGACCTGCTGTGCTTCACCAACACCGG
>CAZJCN010000260.1:0-4220 GCA_964544195.1 uncultured Phycisphaeraceae bacterium
CGGAGATCGCGACGATCTTCCGCCGGGCCGAGCCTTCCTACATGATGGAGCCGGATCTGGCTACGCTGACCCGGCAGATCGGGGCTGTTCTGACTGAGAAGCTGGGCACCGACAGCGAAGGTGAGCCTTATGTTTTAGGCACACTCATTAAGAAATGTATCCGGATCCGCGCAGATATGTAGCGGGCCATAACTTCAGGGATGATCCATGGCCGACGACCCGACCACCAACAACGATGCCCCCAAGAAGAGTGCTGCCGAGCTTGAAGCCGAGGAGCAGATGCAGGCAGCGCTGAACGAGGCACAGTCCTCATTGAACGAAATCAAGGAATCTGTCGAGAACACCGACGCCTCCGGCGATGATACCGGGCCTGTCGATACAGGTATGCCTCCGGGGCTTGAAATGCTCGGTGATGTCGAACTGAACGTTACCGTTGAGCTAGGCCGGACCGAGATGCTGATTGAGGATGTGTTGAAGCTCTCGGCCGGGAGTGTCGTGGAGCTTGACAAGCTCGCGGGCGACCCGGTGGACGTCTATGTCAATAACCGTCTCATTGCCCGGGGTGAGGTGCTGGTCCTGAACGATAACTTCTGCATACGTATCAGTGAGATCGTGGCCAATCTTCAGGAGGAAGCTGAACAGGCCGCGCAAGAGCAGGTCCAGACGGTATGATGTTCGCCCCGTCGGATTGATCATCCGGCGGGCTTTATGGATATAACCGGGGGACGTGGCGGAGCCACGTTGAAACTGGCCAGGAGGGCCAAACGTGAACGGCAGGGCGATCTACATTCTGATCGTTGGTGCGCTGGTATCCTGTGGAGCATTTGCTCTGCGCGTCACGGCCCAACCTGTCACATCATCCAAACAGCCAACTGTTACGCACAACTCTGGTGCTGAATCGGGGGAGGACGATCGCCTGAAGGTATTGGCTCAGCGGTTTCTCTCCAAGGAAGATGACGGGAATAGGTCTCTAACCGGTCAGGATGACAACCATGCTTCAGAGAATAGTGGAGGCGGTTCATTCTCGGCCTATACAGCATCTACGAAATATACCCCGCTACTTCGTTCTGCACATGTTAGTGATGAGGGTCAGGCGGATAAGCCAAGCGGTTCGTCCTGGTGGCTTCAGACTATCACTGCCTTAGGGATTGTCATCGGTCTGGCTTTCCTGGTTCGCCTGATTTATATCCGTATGGGCGGTCGCGTGGCAAGTCATGCCAGCCCTGTTGTGGAGGTGATGAGCCGAACCACCGTGTCGCCACGCAGCCATGTTGTGTTGTTGCGTGTAGGCGGACGGGTATTGGTAGTCAGTGATTCGCCGGCGGGTATGCGCACGTTGGCCAATGTCGATGATCCTAACGAGGTCGCAGAGATACTCGCGGCGATTACGGCTACCCGTCCGACCAGCATCAGTCGGGGCTTTAATCAGCTTCTAGAACGATTCACCCGAGATTACGAGGTAGACGAAACAGAGGCCGGGGAAAGTACCACCCCACATGACGCCCGCAGTGGCGTATCCACATTGATTGCCCGGATACGATCCATGGGGCGGGAAGGGGGGACGACGTGAACTCGACGTGTCTCTGGCCCGTAGCTTTATTTATCCTGATCGTATCGGTTGTTGCCATACCGGCGGTGGGACAAGTCCAGCCTGCAGAACCGTTTGATGCCACGAACGTCGGGTCGATCCTTCGGGAAGCGGGCAGGGCAATGCCCGGTGCAGACCCGGAGGATACATCAGGTAACTTCCACGCCACGATTTCCATTGTTCTATTGCTGACGGTGCTTTCGTTGGCACCGGCGATTCTGGTGATGTGCACCAGTTTCACCCGGATCGTGGTTGTACTGGCGTTATTACGACAGGCACTAGGCACTCAAGCCCTTCCGCCATCTCAAATCATTGTTGGGTTAGCCTTGTTCATGACACTGCTTGTCATGGCTCCGACATTCAAGCAGATCAACGAGCAAGCTATTGTGCCGTTGACCAACGAGCAGATCAATGAGCTGGAAGCGTGGGATCGTGCCAAGATCCCGTTGAAGTCATTCATGTTTGACCAGATTCAATATGCCGGTAACGAGGCGGACATCTTTATGATTCTGGAATACCGGGGGATCGATACGAGTCGGCCCGAAGAGCTGACCTTGGAACGGGATGTGGACCTGATCACCTTGGTTCCCGCGTTCATTTTAAGTGAGCTTAAAGTCGCATTTTTAATGGGATTTCAGTTGTATCTCCCTTTCCTGATTATTGACATGGTGATTTCCAGCATCCTGATCTCGATGGGGATGATGATGCTGCCACCGGTGCTGATATCACTCCCGTTCAAACTGCTTTTGTTTGTTTTGGTGGATGGCTGGATGTTGGTGACGGGGAATCTGTTGACCAGTTTTGCGGTGCCGGGCATCACCACATAGCCGGTATGGTGAATTGTTTTGTTGAAGCAAATGAGTGCTTAGGTATCGAAAGGGAACACGATGGCAATCAGTATGGAACAGGCCATTGATGTGGTAAGAGAAACGTTAACATTGATGTTATTGCTTTCACTTCCGATCCTTGGGGCGGCCCTATTGATTGGTTTGGCCGTGAGTTTGTTACAGGCGGTGACACAGGTTCAGGAGCAGACGCTGAGCTTTGTCCCCAAGATTTTAGGAATGGGGATTGCAGCTATATTCGTGATGCCTTGGATCGCAGCTCAGATTATGGATTTTGCAACGAGGATGTTTGGCGGCTAGGTGATCTGCGTGTCATCTATGTGAAATGATAGTGCGGGTGGAACCCGCAGAAGTCAGGGCAGGAGGCCCGATACAGTGCCCGGAGATTTCAGCCCATTACTGGATCACGTTCCTGCATGGCTACTGGTCATGTTCCGGTTGTCGGGCATCTTTATTCTAGCTCCGGTATTCGGCAGCACCACCATCCCGCGCACCGTCAAAGTCTTCCTTGTTTTGACCTTAAGCCTGTGTGTTTACCCCATGTTGTTGACGCCGGGCAGTCCTTCATCGATGAGTCTAAATGCGGTGATTGATCACGGGCTGTCGTTTTGGACATTGATACCGCAGATCGGATTGGAACTGCTGCTGGGTTTCGTCATCGGTTACTGTGCCAGCCTGCCCTTGATTGGCATGCAATTGGCTGGGGACATGATCGATAAGCAGATCGGGATCGGATTTGCGGATATTGTCAATCCGGAAACCGGTGAACAATCCGGCGTGATCGCCAACATCTTATTTATGATGGCGCTGGCGATCTTTGTCATTCTTGGCGGGCATCGGATTATTCTCAGGATACTTGTCGGCAGCTTCCAGACCATTCCCTTGGGTGGGTTTCGTGACTTTGAAGGGCTTGTGGCCTTAGTCATAGGTATGCTTTCGCTCACTTTTCATACCGGATTTCGAATCGCCGCTCCCTTGTTGTGTCTGATCTTTCTTGAAACGATAGCCTTGGGTTTTATTGCTCGCACCGTGCCGCAATTGAACATCATGAGCGTGGGTTTCACGATCCGTATCCTTAACGGCACTATCCTGATGATCGCACTGATAGCATTGGCGGCCTGGTTGTTTGCAGATGCGCTGTCAGGCATGCTTGAGATGTTGGCTGCTTTCTTTGGAGTGTAACGGCTGACGCATGGCTGAGAATAATTTCGAAAAAACAGAAGCCCCGACACCACGTCGAAAACAAGAGGCGCGAGCAGACGGCAACGTCGCGCGTAGCACCGATCTGACCGCTGCGCTCATGTTGTTGGGGGGCATTCTTGCCCTGAAGCTGTTGGGTACCAGGATGATCATGTCTTTGGAGAACACCACCAGGGTTCTGCTGCGTTCCGAGCATCTATCTAATCCGACACGAACCGAAGGCCTGGCTGAAAGTCTTTATTACAGCATGTATATGTTTGCCCAGTCGTTAGGCCCTGTTGTCTTGGCCATCGCAGCGATCGGGTTGCTTGGGTCATTGGGGCAGGTCGGTTTTTTGGTGACGCTCAAACCCCTACAACCCAACCTAAGCAAGCTGTCGCCTATCAAGGGCTTTGCCAATCTGTTCAGCCCCCGCGCGGGGATGAGGTTGGTGATGAGCCTGTTGAAGGTCATCCTGATTGCGGCGGTCGCGATATGGTTTGTTGAACGCGACATGTGGCGGATCCTTCACATTGCTGAGATGACGACCGGTCAGGCTTTTGCCGCGGCTGGCTCGATCGTCTTTGAGCTTGCCATGAAACTGGCGC
>CAZJCN010000261.1:0-4212 GCA_964544195.1 uncultured Phycisphaeraceae bacterium
GTGCAGTTCACATCACCGTGATAACGAGGGCCTTCGGCAGCGCACGCCCCGGCGGAAGGCGGAGTTCAGGGCTCGGCAGCGACCGGTCCCGCGGAAGCCGTCCCTGCCGCCTCAGACCGGAAAAGCGTGAGTTTGAACCAACCGATTCGAAATCGAGCGGATCATCCTGAAGTTCGTTTCATCGACAGGACGTGTCGGGCGGTCATTCATGATATGCCTGCTCAGTTCGTCCCTGTCGTTGATGTTTGATGGCTGTCATCGCCCAAACGGCACTATGCGGACATCGGAGTGTGAACACTGATGAGTGTTTCGTGTTTTCTTTGTTTCATAAGGGAATCGTGTGTGATAGGATGTTTGCGGATGGTGTGTTGGCAGGGTGAGCGGAACATGCTCAGCCTGTTGACCGATCGGGCGGATCAAGTCGTTCACGTCATCCGATCCACCCGGTTGCGGTATTGGATGGTTGGGAGCCCGGGGCATCGTGAGGGGGGTGGACCATCGACAATTCAGATCACCAATCCGATCCTGACCCAACGGGTTCCGATCTGGCGCGCGACCTTCCGCCGATGGTCGGCGAGTCGGACGCGATGTGTCGGCTGCGAGAACAGATCTCGGCGGTGGCGGTCCATGCGTGCACCGTCCTGATCCAGGGCGAAACCGGAACGGGCAAGGAGCTGGTCGCTCGACACATCCATCACCAAAGCGACCGAGCAACGGGGCCGTTTGTGCCGGTGGACTGTTCGACTTTGCCCGAGACGCTGTTTGAATCGCAGATGTTCGGCCACGTGCGCGGGGCATTCACGGGTGCGGACTTTGAGACGCTGGGCTTTATCCGATCCGCGGACGGGGGCACGCTGTTTCTCGATGAGATCGGGGAGATGCCTTTGCCCGCACAGGCCAAACTGCTCCGCTGCCTCCAGGAACGTACGGTGGTCCCGGTCGGATCGACCCAGGCGGTGCCCGTGGATATCAGGCTGATCGCCGCCACGCACCGCGACCTGGCCTCGATGGTCGACGAGGGGACGTTCCGGCAGGACCTGTTTTATCGACTCAACGTTGCGCAGATGCGGACCCCAAGCTTGCGTGAAAGGCGGGAGGATCTGGAGGCGTTGGCCCGCCACTTCCTTGCGGACTTTGCACGCGTGTATGACGAACCAGCCAAGTCGTACGTGCCCGGGCTGATCAATGTGCTGATGAAGCATGATTGGCCGGGCAATGTGCGCGAGCTGGGGAATGCCTTGGAATACGCGTTTATTTTCAGCAAGTCGCGACAGATTACTTCAGCCGACCTGCCGAACACGATCACACGGGTCGAACACGTCGACCATGATACACAGCACGACCGGGTGATCCCCACGTTGTCCGACTGTGAAAAGGACCTGATCGCACGAGCTTTGCGTGCCTGCCGGGGCAACCAGACCCGGGCCTCGGAACTGTTGGGAATCGAACGTCACAGACTCCGCCGAAAGATCGCGCGATATGAACTCGAGCATCTCGCGCAGACGCGATCGGACTGATCATACATCATCGTATCGGGTGAATTAAACGGAAGCAGTTGTTGGCACCGGAACCACCAACCGGATGCGATGCCTGATTCAATAAACAGTGACATCGGCCTCGATGAACCGCGCTCACCAGCATGGATGGTATCCGGACATCAATTAACAGGCACATAAGCTACCATGTGGGTATGTTATGTTCCTAGTCAAGATAACAATTTCACTAACAACAGATTGCCGCATACTGACGAAATATTCTGGTATTTTTCGTACCAAATCGGTGTCGTGAAGTTATGTGTTTTGATTTGAGAGAATGCTCATGTAAGACTTCATAGTGTAGTTGCTTATAAATATTGAATGAATATTGGCTGGTTCTGGCATCGGTTTCGCAATAGATGCCAGGTGTTGTGCGAGTCGCACAGCGAGAAGTTGGAGCCAGCCATGATCTGCATTCATTATGAATCCGTATTGCTGATCACATCCTCTGACGGCGACAAGCCGGCACAAGTCGTCATGGATACGACCTGGCCTTGGCAGGTGATCGAGGTGCCGACAGTCGGTGCGGCTTTACGCCAGGTCAAACATCGTCAGCCACGGGTTGTCGTGGTCGACATGGCAGACATGTCTTATGCAAGTGAATCTTCACGGCGTTCACTCGACATGATCTCTCGGATCCGCAGCTCCGCTCCGATGGTTGCGGTAGTCGTGCTGGGTTCTTCAGATCAACCGAACCTGGAAGTCGAGGTTCGGCGTCGTGGGGGCAACGTATATCTCCCGATTCATCGCGAAGAAGGTCGGGGCTACGTCCATCGGGTGATCCAGACGTTTCAGTCCCGGGCCGGCCCTATCGTGGCACACGGCCCGCCTGAATCACCTCAACAAGATGGAACCGATACCAGCTGACCCACATAGTCATTAACACACAAGATCTTCATCACACATTCACTTCATCACCGACCGCAACGCATAGATCGTCGGCATAACGAGAGAGAGGGAGTCACCATGGCCACGACAAAAACAACCCCCCGGACCTACAACATCCAACACGCCAGCGGAGAAGAGTTGCTTTTGTTGGCCGTGTTCGGAACCGACCGTCTTCGACAGAGAATCAATCGTGAACTGGACCGTCGAGCCAGACTCACACGGGTTGTGTCCCGGCATGGTCGCGACCTTGGTACTTCTTCCCATTCGTTTGCCGCCGCGTAACAGTCGAGCACACCGCTTGACCGCTCCTTCTGAGGAATCCGCTTCGCCTCATGAACTCCTCCTGAATCAAGAAAGGCCCTGTCATGTTTACGAGACAACATCGCAACCTGATCCTGCCACTTCTGGCGGTTGTCGCCCTGACCTTTTCCGGGACCGCTTGGGCACAAGGAACCGCTAACGGCCCACAGACCGGGCACAATGTGGATCCGGGGCCGGTCGTTCTGATCGGTAACGCCGCCAATCCTATGCCGATCGACCTCGACCCCAACGGCCCGCCGTGGACCAAACGAATCTTCGACCCCAACTTCCTGATGGCGAACGGCGGACCGCTCCAGTTCGTCGAAACCATACGGAACGTCGGGACCGAGCCCTGGCACGACTGGCACGAACACATCCTGCCCGATCCGACAGGAGCGCTCCCGGCAGTGTGGGCTGGAGTAACGATGTCTGTGAACGGCAATCCGATCGGCTTCAACGTCATCGGCTTGGGATCTCCCGACCTCTGGCTTGATCAGTTCACGCAACCGGTGCTGCCCGGCGACATTCTGGAAATCAAAAAAGTAGCTGATGTCTTCCCGACTCCCGGCGTCACCTCCGCCCTGATGGTCATTGAAGAATACCCCACTCCTGAGCCCGCCAGCCTGGCGCTCGTCGGCCTGGGCGCGTTGGGGTTGCTCAAGCGAAACAGAAAGGAGGCCCTCTAATCTCCTGAATCCTCCCTCCGACACTCGCCGGCACGCTTAACGGCATGCCGGCGGATTCCCGGGCGTGTGCCCACCGGAACTTTGAACCCGTCTTCATAGCCAGTTTGAAAGGAAAATGTCATGAACAAGTCAAAGACCACAACTGCGTTCATAGGGCTTGCAGCAGGCTTATGCCTCCAAGGAAGCATCGAAGCGGCACCGATCACCGGGCCGGGGCAGATTATTGCCGCGAACTCCACCGCAAACTTCGTGAACATCAACGGCGGATGTGTCGGCCCAAATGCGGCAAACTGCACCATTGACGGTGATTTTACTGGTGCCGGGGGAACCTTCGTGGAGTGGGGGTCAACCGGTACATCGGAGTTGTTCAAGTACACGTTGAACCAGCCCTATAACATCACCCGTTTTCTGCTGTGGAACGACCGAGGAGTGCCAGACTCCGGGATCCACAACTTTGACCTGATCTTCAGGAATCCTGGGGGCGGGATCGTCGGCACATTCAATGGAAATGCAGTCCCGTTCCAAGGCAATAACCCTACGCCGGAGGTCTTCAGTTTCCCGGTCAAGCTGAACGTCAAAACGGTTGAGCTGCGTGTCAATACGACGTTCGATCCTCCGGGCACGAACACGCAGATGCGCGAGATCGCCTTCGACGGCATTCCCGTCCCGGAACCGGCGAGCCTGGCGCTATTGAGCCTGGGGCTCATCAGCCTGAATACACGAAAACGACGTCATCACTGAACCCTAGCAATCAATCTCCTTCTGAATTTCGCTGGCATGTTCAGCGACGTGCCAGCGGATTT
>CAZJCN010000262.1:0-4207 GCA_964544195.1 uncultured Phycisphaeraceae bacterium
TGGCGATCGGTGTAGCGGTGGTGAGTACGGTGGTGTTTCCGCCGTGGGCGCTGGTCTGGGCCTGGCTCAAGCCCCTGCCAGACACGGTCCGGGAGCAGGTGGAAGATGCGTTGGATTACGGGTTTGACGGGATCATTGTTTACGTGGACGAGGCGGGCAAACCGCCGGCGTTTTATGCCGCGGGCTGGCACGATCGCGACAAGAAGAT
Source organism: uncultured Phycisphaeraceae bacterium (assembly GCA_964544195.1). Lineage (GTDB taxonomy): Bacteria > Planctomycetota > Phycisphaerae > Phycisphaerales > Phycisphaeraceae > CAZJCN01. The sequence goes on from CAZJCN010000262.1 coordinate 209, forward strand.
CCCGGCCGACCCGCACGCCCTGTTCAAGATCGCCAGCATCGGCAAGCTGTATGACGCGGTTGCGGTGGCGAAGCTGGCTCACGCCGGTCGTTTGTCATTGGATAAGACGCTGGCGGAATACATGCCGGGCCTGGTCGGCCGTATCGCCCATGCCGAGCGCATGACGCTTCGGATGCTGGTTCAGCACCGAAGCGGAATCCCGAGTTTCACCGATTCGCCGGGATTCTGGGAAGACCCGCCGGACAGCGTCGATCAGACCCTTGAGCTGGTCTATGATCAGCCGGCGCACTTCGAGCCGGGCGAAGACTATGAGTACTCCAACACCAATTATCTGCTGATTTCCGAGATCCTGCGGCAGACGTTAGGGTACAGCCATCAGCAATACATCCAGGAAGCGATCCTGACGCCGCTTGGACTGACTCACACGTTCGGGTCGATGGACGAGGTGGACCCGGACGATGTGATGAGCGGCTATTACGTGGGGATCGAACACGACATCAAGGGGGAGGACTACGGCTCGATGCTGGCGACGGCTGAAGACGTCGGCGTGTTTCTGCGTGCGCTAAACGACGGCTCGTTGTTTGATGAAGGTGAACGGGCGATTTATGCCGAACTCTATGTATACGACCACACCGGCTTGGTCCCGGGCTACCAGAGTATTGCGCGGTACCATCCGGAGATTGATACGGTGGTCGTGCAGTTCGTGAACACCACCGATTTCAGTGATTACACCCACTGGGGGTTGTCGGAGAGGGTGTATCACCGGATCGTGGCGATCCTGAAACGTGAAAAGCGATCGTAACCTTGACGGGGACAACAGGGCTATCAAAAACGATCTGTTCTGCCCCCCATTTCAATTGAGTTGGTTAAAAGGACGCGTAACTATAGTGGTGGAATGTCATGCGTGGGCGTGGGCAGCAGCGCGATAAGTGGGTTTACACGGTGCGTGTTGGTGCGTTGCGTTGTCGGTCGGCTGGGGTGTCGATGAAGTTGAGTTCGAGGTAGCGGGCGACGTAGTCGATGATGCTGAGGGCTTCGGGGATGTCGGGGTTGGAGGTCGGGCCCATGGGTTCGAAGCGCATTCCCTTGAAGCGTCGGACGGCCTCGTTGAGGGGCAGGCCGTACTGGATGGCGAGGGAGAAGGCTCGGCAGTAGGCCTGGATCAGGCCGGAGAGGGTGGAGCCTTCCTTGGCCATTTTGATGAAGACTTCGCCGGGTTTGCCGTCCTCGAACAGGCCGATGGTCAGGTAGCCTTCGTGTCCCATGATCTGGAACTTGTGGGTTACGGATTCACGAACGGGGGGCAAGGTCTGTCGATTGGCTACCATGGGTGTTCGGTCCTGGCTGATAAAGTCACGGTCGGCCCCGGACGCCCGCCCGTCGGCCGCCCGTGGGGTTATAACCTAATCGGACGTTCGGGGCTGCGGTCTTCAATCCGTAACGAGGCAGGCCTATGCCGACAGAGAGGCGACGCGAACAAGCCGGGGGGAGGGAGCTGACGGAAGCACGTGTGAGGGCGATCCGTCGTGGGTTGTTGCGTTGGTATGACCGGCATCAGCGGGTGTTGCCGTGGCGTGCGGGGCGGGGTGAGCGGGCGGATGCGTATCACGTGCTGGTCAGTGAGGCGATGCTACAGCAGACGCAGGTGGCGACGGTGCTGCCGTATTTTGAGCGGTTCGTGTCGGAGCTGCCGACGCTGGCGGATTTAGCCCGGGCGGACGAGCAGCGGGTGCTGCGGTTGTGGCAGGGTTTGGGGTATTACCGCCGGGCAAGGCATCTGCACGCAGCGGCGAAGGCGATCGAGCGTGACCACGGTGGGCGGGTGCCGGCGTCGGTGGAGGAATTATTGAAACTGCCCGGGGTCGGGCGTTACACGGCTGGGGCGATCGCGTCGATCGCGTTCGGGAAGCGGGCGGCGATCCTGGACGGGAATGTCGCGCGTGTGCTGGCAAGGCTGTTCGTGATCGATCGGCCGGTGGATGACACCTCAACGAAGCGTGTGATGTGGGCGTTGGCGGAGCGATTGGTGCCGGTGCGTCGGCCGGGGGACTTCAACCAGGCGATGATGGAGCTTGGGGCGCTGGTGTGTGTGCGGGCGAAGCCGGATTGCGCGGCGTGTCCGTTAGCCCGGTTGTGTGAGGCACAATCACAAGGGCGGGTAGCGGAGCTTCCGGTGCCGGCAAAGCGCAAAGCTCCGATGAGCGTGCATCATCACGTGATCGCGATCCGTCGTCGGGGCAAGTGGCTGTTCCATCAACGGCCGAATGATGGTTTGTGGTCGGGAATGTGGCAGATGCCGACGGCAGAGCATTGGTCGGCGGATGCAGAGCCGGAGCAAATGGCGCGATGGGTGGAAGAACGGTTCGGGTTAAAAGTTCAGGCGGATGATTGCGTCGGCGGGTTTATTCATCAGACGACGCACCGAGCGATCAAGTTTCATGTGTGGAACGCGGAGGTGCTGAGCGGCCGGCTTCGGCGTGGGAGCGGGGTGTGGCGGCGGTTGGACGCGGTGGACGACCTGCCGATGTCGAACCCGCAGCGGCGGGTGATCGGGCTGGTGAATCGGAGCGAAGTCGGGTCTTGCCACGACTGACGGGTGAGGCTCAGGACATCATGTGTGCGTCGAGGTATTCGGTGATGCGCCTTGGGCCGAGGATGCCGACGACGCGGTCGTTGACATCGAGGACGGGGATGTGTCGGAACCCGCCGACGGCCATGAGGTTGAGCGCCTTGGCGGGGCAGTCGGTGGCATAGACGACCTGGGGATCGGGGGTCATGAGCTCGCTGATCGGCCGAGGCCGGGAGGCGGGGTTGTCGGCGATCTTGTTCAGGACGTCCCGAGCGGTGAAAACGCCGACTGCCTTGCCGTCATCATTACAGACGATAACACACGAGACATCGCGCCGGACCATCATATCCAATACGTCCTGCACGGTGGTGTGCATTTCGACACAGGACACGGGCGTGATTTGCATGTGCGATATTTCGTCCTCGCACAGCACCCGTTCCAACTCGTCTTCGTATTGAGGCGGATCGTAATTGCTCAGCGGGTCTTCAAACTCACCGGGTTCGACGGGGTTGCGTCGGCGTACCATGTCAGGCCCCCTCTCGATCGTTCATGTACAACTTCGAGGACATGATCTGAACTTTGATCTGCCGAGGGAAATGCTCGGTGAGGTATTCCATCAATCCCTTCTGGCCGGTCAATGCCACGACCTTGCCCTGCTCATCGACGACGCAGATGAAACGCAGGCGGGTTTTCTGCATGTTCTCCAACAGGGTCTGGATCGGATCGGTGAGGCGGACCTTGGCGGCATCGGGCAATGGCACCATGCATTGAGAAATCGACTCGTCCAGCGGTCGACAAGCAGCGAGATGCTTAACCAGCTCACGTTCGGTGAATTTGCCCAAAGGCCTCTCGGCCTCATCCACAACGAAAACACAACCGAGCAGGCTCTTACGCATCAGTTGCATGGCCTGCTCAACCGTGGCGTCCTGCGGAACGGTCAACACCTGCCTCAAGGGCAGGTCTTTGACGGTTTCGTAACGGATATCTTCTCGCAGGCCCATGGGCCACCTTTACTCACATATATGACCAAGGTCGGACGGGATCACGGGAGAGGTTTCCAACTCGTCCCAGCTATACCAGTTTATACGGTCAAGACCCGTGAATCAATGTAAAGAGATTATCAACACTTAAATATGGGGATAGACGGGCCGGAACAGGCTTTCGGACATGGAATCAGGAGTGCTGCGGGGAGGCTCCCAACTTCTGACGAAGCAATCGGGCGCGGGCGGCGCGACGGGTCGGCGCGTCCATCTCGTTGCCGCTGACTTTTTGTAGGTGTGCCGCTTGGGTAAGTAAAAAGAGTTCGTTGATCGTGCGGATATCGGTGTTGGTAATTCGGCCGAGGTTCACCGCCAGTCGCAGATGCGACAGCAGTGACAGCGCCTCCTCGCCGCTCATCATGCGTGCGTGAGTGAGGATGGCCCAGGCGC
>CAZJCN010000263.1:0-2800 GCA_964544195.1 uncultured Phycisphaeraceae bacterium
GCATGCCCGACAAACCGCGGCGCGTTGCCGCCCGTGTTTGCGTTCGCGGGCTGTGATCCGGCTTCAGTGTCGGGCATCGGCGGTTCGTCCGTGAGGTAACAGGCCCATCATCGCGCGGAGCAGGGCGAGGACCGACAGCGCCGCCAACGCCGCCAGCAGCCCGAGCTGATGGGCGTACAGGTCGGTCATCTCAACGCTCCGGCCGGTGTACGACTGGACCGTTTCTATGATCGGCCCGGACAGCCCCACCGCAAGAATCGTCACAAACAAGCTCAGTCGAGGACGATTCACCCCCAGCGGATAGCACTGAGAAAGCACCAGCGTCACCGCGGCGGAGATATAAAAGTGCCCGGCCTTATCGATATCCGGCCAGGGCCGAACGAACATCCGTATCACTTTCCCGATCCAGTGATTGCCCTGCGGCGCAAACGCCAGCACCGCAAGCCCTGCCAACCCGGCGTAGGCCAGCACCCGACACGACCAGACATACCAGCCGGCCCGCCTTCCCGGTCGAGGCGCGGTCAGAACTACGAACACACCAAGGATCCCGATCACGCCCGCCACCACATCGCTGTATGACACGTCGCGACCGGTCCACTGCTGCGTGTATTCATCCACCAGCGCATACCCCCCGGCGATCAGCGTGGCCAGAAACGCGTGCCCGAACCACCCGACGCGCCGACCGAACAGCTTCGACCGAAACAACAGCCACGCCAACCCCGCAAACCCGATCACATGCAGCGTCTTGTCGACCTGGAACATGCCGACCTGATTGCTGTTCTCTCCGAAGCTCAGCGCCGGCAGGTGCGACCCGATCGCCAGCAGCACCCAATAGATCGCGAGCATCCGGCGGGCCGAGCGGGTCGTGTGTGGCGGCAGGTCAAACGGGGTCACATTCTCTCCAACGCGCGGTCAGGCAACAGCTCACCACCGCCCGATCCGATCGATACGGGTGGAGAAGATATTACCCAAGACCGCGTTGACTTGTTCAGAGGATTCAGGCCGACACGTCGATCCGGTCAGGCGAGATAGACCCGGTCCAGCCGGACGCGCTGGGTGAGTTGGGCAGGAGAATCCGCCACGTCCGGCCGGTAGTACGCGCTCTTGACCCCGACGGTCGGGACACTCAGCCAGTCGTGCGATCCGACCTGCAATGTCGTCGGCATGAACGGCATCGCGATCGGCAAGGAACCGGAGGCCACCTCGTTGCCCCGGTGCAACACGGCAAAGCGCAAACCTTCCCCAGGGCTGTAGGACACCGCCCAATGGAACCGTCCGTCCAGGTTCAGCCAGACGTCGTCGATCTCGATCGCCCCGCGGTACATCCCGTCGGCAATCACAACCAGGGCAAACTTGTGTGAATCCCGGTGGTGCCAGATCTCCAAGTAGTTATTCGCATCGAGCATGAGCGTGCCGTAGTTTGTCGAGCCGGTGGAGAAATCTCCTTCACCCCACGTCGAATCGATGCCACTGATCGGGATGCTCATCGCCAGCGCCGCGGTGAAGCTGTCGTTCGTTGGCGCGGGCAGGTCCCAAACGAGCTTTTCGGGTTCACCGGTCAGGTCCACCACATCGCTGGGCAGGATCGGGTAGCTCGGCATCATCCCCGTCGTGGGACGGAACACGTTCCAGTCGGCGAGCATGGCATTCAGGTCCGCTATACCAACAATGCCGTCCATGTTCAGGTCGCCCGGTGACGGCGGCGAGGGCAAGACGCCCTGATTCCACTGCGACAACACGAAGTTCAGGTCCTCGATACCCACGAACCCGTCGCCCGTCCCGTCCCCTCGGCCAAGATCACCGGGCGTCACCGCCTGGTTCCAGTTGGACAACACCGTCGTCAGGTCACTGATGCCGACAAAACCATCAAGGTTGAAATCACCGGGCACCGGATCGGGGATCGTGGAGCGGTTCCAGTCGGCGAGCAGCGTGTTCAGATCACTCAGGCCGACGTAAGCGTTATGGTCCAGGTCGCCGACCGGCGCAACCGTGCCCGGCGTGTCCGCCTGATTCAGCAGCAGGTCGTAAGCGATATAAAACTCCGCCAGGTGAGGCGTGTCGACGTGACGGGCGCTCAAACGGCTTACGGGGATATAACTCGACCCATCCTCATATGGATCGAAGTAGTCCCAGTCGGTGACAGGCATCCAACCGAGTGTAGCCGTTGGGTTGGTGTCCTGCGGGGTATTGAACCGGTCCGTTGCGGTCAGCGCGACATCCAAAAACGGGCTCTGGCCGGGTGTCGGCATGATCCAGACACGCGAGACATACCCGCCCGCCTGGAAGTCCGCGTCGTTGCCGGCCAGCAGGATCTGTGTCAGGTTGACCTGGTCGGCATGATCCAGACGACTGACCTTTACGACCGGCCCGAGTGTAGGCGGCTGTACCGGCAGAGGTGTGCCGGCATCTTCCCATAACCCGTCGATATTCCGCTGAAGAAACGTCACGGTGGTGTCCGCGTAGTCAACCGCTTCTGTGAGCGTGTCGTTGAGACGCTGGGTTCCGCCGGCTGAAATCAACAGCGGACTGCCGGCCTCGACCTGACCCAAAGGCAATCGATAAAACCCGTCGGTTTCACCGACGTTCCGCACGATCAGTGTCTGGTCGTGGAAGACGATTTCTTCGTTACCGATATTGCTCGCCGCTTCGACCCAGTGTTCGCCGTCCTCGGAATAGAAGATCACGGACGCTTCGGCCGGGATCGGGTCGGGCGAGTGCGCCAGGAACGGGCGAACCGTCACCGCATACCCGGATCGCTCCCAAGGCCGGGCGGCTTCCAGATTCACCGTCAACGCCATGG
>CAZJCN010000263.1:2900-4159 GCA_964544195.1 uncultured Phycisphaeraceae bacterium
TACCCGGATCGCTCCCAAGGCCGGGCGGCTTCCAGATTCACCGTCAACGCCATGGTCTTGACGTAACCGTTGCCGATCACCGACCGCACCTGCGCCGGCGCGGTGATGTCCACCGGGATAGTCAGCTCGAACACCCCTTCGTCCCGACCATCACTGGCGGCCAGCACCTTGTTCGAAGCACTGCCGACCTGGAAAGAGACGGGCTGCACCGACGCCATCCCCGTAATACCCACCAACCCCGTCACCTGTGCCGTCAGCGTCGAGGTTTCGTAGTTGTCGGGATCGTCGATGCGGTATCGCTTGAGGAAAGCGTGCGGCGCCGTGTCCCCGGCCGAGACCAGCACATCCACCTCGCCTGTGTCATGCACGACCACGATGGCGGCGTGACGGTGCTCGTGCGCTTCTTCCTTCCCGAGCGGGTCCTCCTGTTGCTCGATCATCCTCGGCTGACGGACGGTGTAGTGATTCCCCGCCGGGTCACGCTCCGCCAGAAACACCCAACTCGCCCCGCCCGGCTTGGGTACCGGGTACGGCCCCGCCTGCAGGTAATCCGCCACCGCGAACCAGACCTTCTCCACCCGGCCGTCCACCACCACCGGCGTCAGCGTCAGCGCCCACTCCCGGCCACGGACGTTCGGATAAGGCTCACCGGTTTCACTGTCGATCAGCCCCGGTTGACGCGGCGTGTCCAGAATAGTCCGGGCTTGATCAAACACGTTGGCATAGGTCACCTCCTGCACCACGCCGAACGACGTACCCACCGGCGTCCACTGTCGTGCTGACGTGGGGTCCAGGTCCGCGTCACGCTGCAGGTAGGTCACCCACAGACCGCCCGGCACGATCTGCCCGGTCTTCGGAATATAGCGAGTGTCCGGCTCCCAGTCCGCCTGCGAAAGCCAGACGTACTGTCCCTCGCGATCGATGCTGGTGGTTTTCCATTCCGACAGGTCATGATTGAACGCGATCAGTTCGTTGGTCCCGCGATCGACCCACACGCTCAGCCATTGCCCGTCCGCGCCCGGGCCGTAGCCGATATTGCTCATCGCCCCCTGACGGGCCAGCACCAGTTCCCAAGCCTGCGCCGCGCTGAGACCGATCGCACTGCCCCAACGCGGTTGATTGGTGGGAACCACCTGCCCGCTGGGATCGGCCGTCGGCAGGTTGCGTTCAAACGTCGGCGTCCAGTTGCCTGAAATCGTGCCGTTGAAATCGGTGTAGAACCCGTCGATCACGCCTTGATTGTTCAATGGCGACACCGC
>CAZJCN010000264.1:0-4156 GCA_964544195.1 uncultured Phycisphaeraceae bacterium
GTCGGGCTGGCTTTTGCCATCCAGTACGAAAAGAAAGACAACGTCGTGCTCTGCTTCCTCGGTGACGGGGCCTTGAACCAGGGCGCGTTGCACGAATCGATGAACCTGGCGGCTATCTGGAACCTGCCGATCATCTTCGTGGTTGAGAACAACGGCTACTCGATGGGCACCGCGATCCACCGCGGCACGAGCATGGCCCACGACCTGTCCGTCAAGGCCAAGGCCTACGGCATGCGTTACGCCGAGTGCGACGGGATGGACGTCCTTGACACCTACCGGGTCTTCAAACGTGAGGTGGACCTGTCCCGCGGAAGCACCAGCAGTGAACTGGGCCTGGAGGACAAGGGCGGTGGCCCTTGCTTCATCAACGCCAAAACGTACCGCTATCAGGGCCACTCCATGAGTGACCCGCAGAAGTACCGTACCAAGGAAGAGGTCGCCCAGCAGAAGGAAAAGGACTGCATCAACACCCTCGTCAATCACCTGATCGAAAACAAGATCGCCACACAACAGCAGATCGAGGACCTGGATAAGAAAGCCAAGGAAGCCTCGCGTGAAGCCGTCCGTTACGCCGAGGAATCCCCCGATCTGCCGTTGTCCGAGATGTACACCGATGTGTACGCTCAGCCCTACGGCCCGCCGTTCGTCAAGGGCGCCCCACCTAAGATGATTACCGACAACAACTCAGGCCAATAAGCCGGGTACCCGAGATATGCGAACCATTCAATTCAGAGAAGCCCTCCGTGAAGCGATGCAGGAGGAGATGCGACGCGACGACCGTGTGTTTCTCATGGGCGAGGAGGTCGCGCAGTACAACGGTGCATACAAGGTCAGCCAGGGCATGCTCGATGAGTTCGGGCCCCGACGCGTGATCGACACCCCGATCAGCGAGACCGGTTTCTCCGGCTTGGGGATCGGTGCGGCCATGTACGGGCTTCGCCCGATCATCGAGTTCATGAGCTGGTCGTTCTGCCTGGTCGCCGCCGATCAGATCATCAACAACGCCCCGAAGATGCTGTATATGTCCGGCGGACAGTTCGGATGCCCGGCTGTGTTCCGCGGCAACAACGGTGCCGGCGGGCAGCTCGGGTCCACTCACTCGTGGTGTGTCGAGTCGATGTTCTCCAGCGTCCCGGGCCTGAAAGTCGCCATGCCAAGCACCCCCCGCGACGCCAAGGGCTTGCTCAAGTCCGCCATCCGCGACGAGGACCCGGTTTTCAACCTCGAGTCCGAACGGATGCTCGGCATGGGTGCGCGTGGCGACAAAGACTTTTCCCGTTACCTCAAGGATAAGTGGGCACCGCCGACCTATGAAGAGGATGACGACTTCACCATCCCCTTCGGCGTAGCGGACATCAAAAAACCCGGCACCGACTGCACAATCGTCGCCGCCGGCCGACCGGTCCACTTTGCCCTTGAAGCCGCCGAGGCACTGGAAAAAGAAGGCATCGATTGCGAGGTGATCGACCCGCGGACCTACCGGCCGTTGGATATCGACACCATCGTCAAGAGCGTGCGTAAGACCAATTACTGTGTCGTGGTCGACCAGAGCTGGCCTTTCGCGTCGGTCGGCGCCGAGATCGCCGCCCAGGTTTATGAACACGCGTTGGACGATCTGGACAACAAAGTGATCCGCGTCAACAACGACGATGTCCCGGCCCCATACAACCGCACGCTCGAACAGGAAATGCTGCCTAACGCCAAGAAGATCATCGAAGCGGTTCGTGCAGTTACATACAACGCCTGATTTATTACTCGATAAAAACCTACCCGCTCTCAGCAGGAGTCGACATAGATGCCTATTGAAATCACCATGCCACGCCTTTCCGACACCATGGAAGAAGGCACGCTCGTCAAGTGGCGGGTCAAGCCCGGCGATGAGGTTGCCTCGGGCGATCACCTTGCAGACGTGGAGACCGACAAGGCGACCATGGAGCTTCAGGCGTTTGATGACGGCAAAGTGGCGGCTCTGGCAGTCGAGGAAGGCCAGACCGTACCGGTGGGCAGCCTGATCCTCGTGCTGGCGGAAGAAGGTGAATCTCTGGAAGAAGCCGCCAAGGCGGCTCAAGGCGCCTCTGCCGGGCAGGACTCGGCTGCCTCCACCGCCGCCACTCAATCGGCGGGAGCGGAAGGCGGCGGGACTGCCGTGGCCGCGCCCCCGGCAACGGCAACCACGACCGCAGCCCCCGCCCCCGGCGGAGACGGCAAACGTGTACGTGTCAGCCCGGTTGCACGCAAAATCGCTGAAGAGCACGGCCTCGACCTGTCTCAAATCAAAGGCAGCGGGCCGGATGGTCGGATCATCAAGCGAGACGTTCTGGCTTTGATCGAGGGCGGAAGTTCCCCCGCTTCATCGGCCCCGTCCGCAGCGGCTTCTCAGCCCGTCGCCCCGGCTCAGCCGGCCGCGGTACAAGCTTCGCCCGTCGGACTGGAAGCCAAAACCATCAACCTCTCCGGCATGCGAAAGACCATCGCCCGCAGGCTGGTTGAATCCAAGACCACGGTGCCTCACTTCCAGGTCACCGTTTCGATCAACATGGACCCTCTGCTGGAACTGCGAAAGACCCTGAACGCCCAGCTCGAAGCCCAAGGCATCAAACTGTCGGTCAACGACTTTATCGTTCGTGCCACCGCGCTGGCGTGCCTGAGCCATCCGGAAGCCAACAGCTCGTGGAACGGCGACACGATCATCCAGCACGGAACGGTCAACGTCGGTGTCGCGGTGTCGCTCCCGGCTGAGCGCGGCGGCGGACTCGTTGTGCCCGTGATCCGTGATGCCCAGAACAAGGGCCTCCGACAGATCAGCACCGAAACCAAGCAACTGGCAAAGAAGGCTCGCGAAACCGGCTTGTCCCCCGAAGAGATGGCTGACGGAACCATCACGCTCAGCAACTTAGGCATGTACGGCGTTGATCAGTTCACCGCGATCATCAACCCGCCGCAGGCCGCCATCATTGCCGTTGGAGCCGCCAATGAAAAACCGGTGGTCCGTGACGGCCAGATCGTAGTCGGTCATGAAATGAACGCCACGCTTTCCGGCGATCATCGGGTGATCGACGGCGCTCAAGGGGCGGAGTACCTGAGCACCTTCAAACAGCTGCTCGAAAACCCGGCGTCGCTGCTCGTATAAGACGTCCCCGCCCCACCGATCCGAAAACTCTTCCAGACCCAAGGCATCACGCACCGGCGGGTGTTGCTGTCTGTGTCACCGGTGTCACGACAGCCGAGGACCGATGCGCCGTCGGCTGCTTGATCCGTTCCGCCCGAGCAAGCTTCAGCACGACCGGCGATCCCAGCATTCCCGTCAGTCCCACCGACCGGCAGGCTGATTCGATCGCTTGGGAGACTCTGGGCATCTTTAGGGCGCGGTGGAGAACCATCGGTAAAAAGAACTGGCGAACCCGGCCGTGCGGCGCGTAGTCGAAACGCTCGCTGGCCTCGGCGATCATCCGAGTCGTCAGACACTGATAATGGCGCGTGTTGCCTTCAATCGCTTTCTTCACACCAAACATCAGACGCTCGACGCGGTTGATGCTGGCCAGGGAGGGGTAGTCGATGATGACAGCTTCATTGGCCACGCGGCCGGCTTCCTGAAGGAACACAGGCCAATGCTTCAGGTGTGCCATCAGGCGGATACCGATCACCACGTCGAATGAACGATCACGATACGGCAGATTAAGCAGGTTCCCGACATGAAACTCACACCGCCCCGGTTCCAGAAAAGGCTTGAGTCGATGAGCGCACGACGGGTCACTCCCCAGCACCGTGACCTGGTAGCCGTGGTCGAGCAAGGCACCTGTCAACTGGGCGTGCCCACCCCCCACATCCAGAACCCTTCGAGCTGAACACGTCTGCAGCAGACGATGGATCGCCTGCCATTGAACGTCAAGCAGCCATACACCAACAGGCCCATCAAACCGATGGGCGTATTCGTCGGTCGAGGTTTCGATGTCCGGCGTCTCTCTCAGTTCGACGGTCACACGTTGATTCCTTGGCTGGACCAACCCGTAGTTGGGCAGCATAGCGTCAAACAGCATAGCTCAAATCGAGTGCTTTGTGACCGTTCCCGGCTGACAATCAACCGGCTTGCTGCCGACCTTTAAAACGGACCACCGTGATATCCTCTGACCCCGACCGCTTGCTGGCGTACATCGCC
>CAZJCN010000265.1:0-4138 GCA_964544195.1 uncultured Phycisphaeraceae bacterium
TGACAGCATGTCGCTGATTGTCGTCAGCTCGTCACGGTTGAGCTTCACGATCGTTGCCGCCTCGCAGCTTCGGATGATCTGCCGTCGATCGACATGCGGCGGGCGGAGGTTGACATCGAACATCTTGTGTCGCGCCCGGCTGGTTTCCACGAATCGCAGGATCGAGCTTCGCGACTGGGCGTGTCGTTGTGCCAGGCTTCCGAAGCACACCGCGTCGCAACTCAGGGCTAGATGATCCAGATCCGGGTCGTATTGGATCAGGTCCCAAGCCACGTCCTCCACGATCTCGTAGCTCGGTTCGCCGTTCGGGCCGATCTCCACATACACGCGTCCGGTCGGGTGGTCGGGGTCGCTTTGCAGGTAATCGGTAGTGATGCCTCGGTCGCGCAGCAGTTGCTCGATCTGTCTGCCAAGCTCGTCCTGTCCCACCCGGCTGACCAGCACCCCCCGTCCGCCTTGTGGTTTAGCGAGCTGATGCGCATGGATCGCCACGTTCATCGGTGCTCCGCCGGGGTGTTGGGCATCCGCGACGAAATCGAACAGGCATTCGCCGATTCCAACGATCGTAAAGGGGCTGGGCATGCCAGAAGTGTAACGCATCTGTCAATGAAGAAGCAGGATTGGTGTGCGTCATGGGACGAGCATGCATAGAATCCAGCATATGAAACCGGCTAAGCGGTATCTCGTTTGGGGGGTATGGGGCCTTGTGGTTGCGGGGGTTTGGGGATCGGTTCGGGCCCAGGCACCCGTCCGCGTGTTTGGGCCGGCAACCGGGCAGGGGCAGACGATCTTTGTCGAGGATTCCCCTACAACCCAGGAACTTGCAGCCGAGGCGATGCAGTTACGAGATCAGGGGCGGTATGCCGACGCCGTCCAGAAGCTGCAGAAGATAATCGAGGATTATCCCCACAAGCTGATGCCTTCGGGCACGGATTCTTACACGGACGCGGTGTTGTGGGTGAGAGATGCGGTACGACAGGATTTCAAGCTTCTGGAAGCTTATGAAAACTTGTTCGGGCCGTCGGTGGAACGTGAGATTTCGGAATCCGTGCCCACAGCCGATCGCGAGATGGACGTGGCCAGGCTTCGCTCCGCGATGTCCCGGTACTTTCTGACGCGCGCGGGGCTGGAGGCCGGGCTGATGCTTACGGCGTATCACCTCGAGCGTGCCGAGGCAACCGAGGCGCTGTCCATACTCAATGACCTGGCCCAACACCCAAGTTTACAAGACCAGGCATTGCGCTACCATCGCCTCTCAGCAGTGGCGCTGTTGTTGGCCGGCGATCGTCAGGGGTATGAATCTCACAGGCAGGCATGCCAGGCGATCGACAACGGCGACAAAGTGGTCGAAGAACTGGAATCGCTGAGCCATCGGATCCACCCGCCGTCTCGGATCGACGGCCATGCTCCGGCGAACCTCCGTGAGGCTCACCTTCTACCGGAGCGACTTGATGTGCCGTTGTGGGAAGTGGATCTGTGGGAGGGCTTATGGCAGCCCGGTTTGGGGAACCGGCCGGACCTTCGTCAGCTCCCGACCGAGCAGAACATCCTGCGGCTGTTACCCGCGGCATCGGCGCAGCACGTTCTCGTCAACACCGGCGAACAGGTTTGGGCCTACGACCGCGCCTCGGGTTGGAAGCTTTGGGAATTACCCGGAAGCGAACCGACCTCGCAGGTGTCCACGATGGTGTATCCCGGCCGGGCGATGTTGACCGAACCTCGAGGGGTGTCGGTTGAGAACGGGCATGCTTATGCGATGATCGGCTGGTACAACCCGAACCTGATGGTGATGCCTCAAGCCCAGCGTATGGAAAACGTCGGGGTGAATTTGATCGCGATCAATATCGAGTCCGGGGAACTGCGCTGGCGTGTCTCGCCGAAGGATCTTGATCCGTTTTTTACCAAGGGTGGATTCGATGGGACACCGATCGCTGAGGGGGACCGGGTTTATGCGTTTATCAAACGGGTTCAGGTCAGCGGGCTGTATGACTTATACCTCGTGGCGTTACGTGCTTCGGATGGCCATCTTCTCTGGAAGCGTCACCTGTCCAGCAGCAGCCTGCAGACACACTACAACGCCGGCCCGTCGTCTCGGATGACATTCCATCACGGCAGGTTGTACATCTGCGACAACCGCGGTTCGGTCTGTGCGCTTGATGCCCGGTCGGGGACGATGCATTGGATCACCCTTCTGCCTCAGCCGGATGCTCCCAACCCCGCGATCCGACGTCAGGGTTCCGCTGCACGTGACCTGCCCGAACCGATCCGAATCAAGGCCGGGCTGTTGGTCGCCCCGTATACCAAGACGGACGGCTATCGTCTGCTCGATCCGACGACGGGTCGGCTGCTCCGCGATTTAACAGGGGAGGATTGGGTCGATATCGAGGCCTGTTACCCAGCGGGGGATGATGTGGTTGGTGTCGGCGGGGCGGTGGTTCGGTTCGACGGTGAAACACTGGAGTCCAAGTGGCGTGTCGATCTTGATGCCGGTCGGGACGGGCAGGCGGTGGGCCGTCCGGGCATTGATCCGATCATGATCGCAGACCCGACCGCTCACATCGCCGGCCGACCGCCCCAAGGCGTGATCGTGCTCACCACTTCCCAGCGTCTGATCGCGCTCAACTACACCACGGGTCGGCGTCTATTGGATCAGCCGATCGACGCCCCGGGCAATATCCGGTTGGTGTCGGGGCAGGTTCTGCTGGCGACGCCAACGAATCTTTTCAGTTACATCGACTGGCAGTTTGCCTATCGACAGTTGATGGGCCGAAGCCGGGACATGCCCGACCATCCCGGCCCGGGATTGGCACTGGCACGGCTGGCGATGCGGGTCGGTCGCGATGATGCGGTGTTGGAAGGCATCGACCTTGCGTTGTCGGCCTTGGAAAGGAAGCAACAGCACGAGGCAGCGGAAACGGTCAGCCGAGAACAGGCGGAGGTCTTCGAGCAGATCAGTCGGTTTGTTCAGATGCAAACGGAGGTTTCTTCTGACCTGAAAGGCGAGTTGTTGGATCGGATGGCGGTGCTGGCGTCGCAGCCCGAACAGGAGGCGGCGTATCACCTGTTTCGCGGCAGTTACGAAGCGGAGGCCGGGCGTTTCGGGGTCGCGGTGGAACACTATCAAGCTGTGCTGGCTGATGCGGATCAGGCCTCGGCGCTGTTCGTGTCACAGGCCGGCTCCCGACGTGCCGGTCTGGAGGCGACCCGGCGGATCAAGGCTCTGATTCAAGCCCATGGCAGAACGGTGTACGCCGCCTTCGATCTGCAGGCTGAAAGCGCACTGCAGGACTTAATCCTGACCGGTGAAACGGATCCGCAACCCTATGTCGAACTGGCGGAACGCTACCCATTGGCTGCCGTGACCAGCCGGGCGCGTTCGATGGCTGCGGAACTTTATGAGCAATCCGGACGTTCCGCCCTGGCGCTGAAACAGTGGCAGGCGGTCTATCTCGATGCGGTCGATGCATCACAGGCCGCCAACGCGACCGAGCGGATCGTCTCGCTCTATCTGTCTCAGGATCAACCCGTTTTAGCCCGGCGTTGGCTCCGCCGTGTCCAGCGAAAGTATCCGCAGCTACTCATCCATCGCGCCGACCGGACGGTGTCGATCGACTCGTGGATTGCGCAGTTGGACGAGTCGTTGTCACACGTCGGCTCATTACCGATGTTGAGTCCGCCACTGACCGAGCCGAGATGGATCGATGGCCAACCAGTTCCGTGGGACCGCGGGCAGGTTCAGGCCGATGCGGTTCGTGACCGGGTGTTGATGCGTGAGGGGCGTGAACTTGTCATGCTTGCTTCGCCTGACCTTCACGAACTTTGGCGTTGTCCGCTTCCCGCGTCGGATATTCGGCTGTTGTCGATGACCGATCGGCAGATGATCTGGTGGTCGCAACAGGCTGGGTTATTAGGGGCGCTGGATAGCCGCAGTGGTGAGGTCCTTTGGCCTTCGATTCGACTGATGGACCAGTTGCAGTCGGCGGGCGATCCGGGGCGTCGTCCGGATTCCCGCACCCGTCAGCAGCGCGAGTTCATCCAGCTTCTCGGCGGGGTCGCGGTGCGTCATGCTCTGCCTTCCAACGACGCCTTGGCAAGTACTTTGATGGTGAAAGCCGATCCCGAAGTGCTCGTGGTGGCG
>CAZJCN010000266.1:0-2808 GCA_964544195.1 uncultured Phycisphaeraceae bacterium
GTACTATGGTCAATAGAGACTACTCGGAGTAATGGAAGTGCCCCAGACCGACACACAGCTCGATGCTTTCACACAGCAGCTCATTGAGCGACATGATCGTTCGATGTCAAACAATTACGCTCGCTACCCTATCGCACTGGTGCGTGGGCAAGGGGTTTTTCTTTATGACGCAACCGGCCGGGAGTATCTCGACCTGTTCGCTGGCTTCGGTGCCGGCGTATTGGGTCACGGCCACCCCGACCTCGTCGCGGCGGTGACCGAGCAAGCCCAAAAACTCTGGCACGTCGGCAACCTGTTCCATACCGAACCCCAGGTTCTCGCCGCGGAAGCCATCAGCAGGCACGGCTTCGAGGGACGCAGCTTTTTCTGCCACAGCGGTGCCGACGCCAACGTGGCCGCGATCAAGCTTGCCAGACTTTACGGGCAGGTCAATAAGCGGCAAGCCCCCAATGGCCGGTACAAAGTCATCTCGACGCTGAACAGCTTCCACGGACGACTCTTCGGCGCCATGGAGGCCACCGGGCAACCCAAGGTCCATGATGGTTTCGGACCGCTCGTCCCAGGGCATATCCACGTGCCATTCAATGACATTTCGGCCGTCCGCAACGCCATTGATGCTGAGACCATCGCGATTCTGGTCGAACCGATTCAGGGCGAAGGTGGAGTGAATATCCCCGACGATAATTACCTGGCAGAGCTTCGAGCCGTGTGCGATGAACACGACCTGCTGCTGATCTTCGATGAGGTCTGGACGGGCGTCGGCCACACCGGCCGATACTTCGGCCACCAGCACTGGAACGTTCTTCCCGACATCATGACTCTGGCTAAGGGTGTCGGCGGGGGTTTGCCCGTCGGTGTCACGCACCTACAGCCCAAACTGGCCGAACTCTTTGACTGGCGGACCAAGGGCTATGCTGTCCACGCCACGACGCTTGGCGGCAACTGTATCGCCATGGCTGCGACCGCCACCATCTTCAAGGTCTTGGAACGTGACAATCTCGTTCAACACGCTGAGACTTTTGGGCGACAGGCGATGCAAAGACTCATGGATTTTGCCAAGGAGCACCCCATCATCAAACATGTCCGAGGCAAGGGCCTGTTTATCGGTGTGGAACTCGATTTTTCCCACGCCAACAACCGTTTCAACAATGTGGGCGAAGTCGTCAAAGCCTGTCTCGACCGTGGTGTCATGCTCAACGGCGTACAAGGCAACGTGCTGCGAATCGCACCGGCTCTAACCATCCAACCCGATCAGCTCAACCGTGGACTTGATGTGTTGGAGGACGTGCTTGCCGCATGAATAAACCCGGCCAGACAGCCCGGCACTTAGTCTGCACACTCATTGCGCTGGTTCTGTGTTGTCTGATGACGGCCTGTGAGGTTGTCCCGCCTGATACCGCTGCAACCGATCCCCCCTCGCAGATATCGTCACAAACCTCCAGCACCACGGCGAAAGAACCCCCGTCCGACGCGACCGATCAGTCTGGCGGGAAACAGCCCATCGTCGGGGCCTTGCTCCATCGGATTGACATGCCCATAGACGCATCGCTTGATGCGTGCTGGAACCATATCGATGAACAATCCATCCCGATCCTGATTCGCGGCAAGTGGCAGATCAATGGCCTGCGTATCGGGATCCTTCACGCCCAGCAGGCTGATGACTTTGCCAAGGCTCTGCCGGTGATCTACGGCGAATCCCGGGCCAAGCTATTTACAGCCCATTACCCCACCCCTATCCGCAGCACGCCACGCCTGTCTCGGCCGATCGAGATCGACCTGACTCAGCCGCCTAAATCGCCGACGCTGTATCGCGCGGTGGGTGGACGACTGCAACTGCTGGCACGCATCGGCAAAGATGATGCCGGGCAGGCCTGGCTGGAGCTGATCCCACACCACTACAAGCCTAGACCTGACCTGGTCCCAAGAAGCCCCTTGGAAAAACAGCTTGACGGCAAACTCTTCCACGACCTTTCTGCGCTGCTTCCCGTCTCGCCGGACACCGCAGTGGTGGTGGGCTTGTATCGGCCGCCCCCTCCCCCCGAAAAAGAAAAGGATGGCACGGACACCTCCGATTCATCCGAAACAGATAACCATACTGCCGCGTCATCCGGAGATACGGACAGCAAAAACGACCCCGACCCCACTCCGCATGACAACCCGGAACCCACAACACCTTCGATCCCCGACCACCTCGGCAAACAACTGATGACCGGAACGCGGGCTGGGAAGTCGATCCAACTGCTGATGATTATCTCGATGTTTGAAGTCGAGCCCGAAAACTAATCGGCAACGTGCAATCCCAAGACCGTGACCGACCTTTACACATTGGAATGATTTGACCTTTCGCCACCCGCAGCAACTTCTATTTCAGACGCGTCGGTAACCCACACCGAGCGCAGCCAGGCCGAAAATCACCACGGCAGCGGGTTCGGGGACCGCTGTGATGTTGTCGTAATAAGCGCTGGTCGCGGCGCTGGGAGTCACAAATAGTCCCCCCTGGATTTCCCGGAACCGTAATTCTGTCACACCGGCGAGCGTGGCCGAAACATTTGCACCAAACAGGTTGGACGTGTCGAGACTGATAGTGACATTCATCCAGCCGCTGTTGGCAGGGATCGTCGGGCCGTTCAACGTGAAGATGTTGCCCCCGGGGCCAAACAGCTCCAGGCCGGGATGGATGGCGATGCCGCTGAGGTTATTGATATCGAATGAGATGGCGTTAACACCCGCCGCAAGATAATCACCGGTCCATTGGGTCGAGTTGAAGAAGGTGGGCTTGGCACCGGGGCCGAAAATTTGACCGTTGGA
>CAZJCN010000266.1:2908-4135 GCA_964544195.1 uncultured Phycisphaeraceae bacterium
ATGTCATCATGACGCGGGAATGCGAGAAAGTCCGGCTCAGTTACGCACCATTTCCTCTTCCTCGAATGTGCCATCGACAAAGCCCTGAAGCTTGCGGGCACGGACGGGATGCTGGAGCTTACGGATGGCCTTGGCTTCGACCTGCCGAACACGCTCGCGCGTGACCTTGAAGATTCGGCCAACTTCCTCAAGCGTGTAGGTATAACCATCTCCGATCCCGTAACGGAGTTTGATGATTTCGCGCTCGCGATAGGTCAGGGTCTTAAGCACCTGCTCGATACGGCTACGGAGCATGTCACTGGTAGCACTTTCAGAGGGGTTCTCAGCACCATCATCTTCGATGAAATCGCCGAAGTAGGAATCTTCGGATTCGCCGACAGGCCGATCGAGGCTGATCGGATGCCGACTGATCTTCATGACTCGGCGAGCCTCAGACACCGGCATCTTGGCGGCCTCGGCGATCTCCTCGATGGTCGGCTCCCGACCAAGGTCCTGAAGCAGGTTCTTGGCGATGTTGCGCAGCTTGCTCATCGTCTCGATCATGTGCACGGGGATGCGGATCGTCCGGGCATGATCGGCGATGGCACGGGTAATCGCCTGACGAATCCACCATGTGGCGTAGGTCGAGAACTTGTAGCCGCGCTTGTATTCGTACTTGTCGACGGCACGCATCAGGCCGGTGTTGCCTTCCTGGATGATGTCGAGGAAAGATAGGCCTCGGTTACGGTACTTCTTGGCGATGGAGACGACCAGACGCAAGTTGCCGCCGGACAGATCTCGCTTGGCCTGCTCATACTCGTAAAAGACCATCTCGATGTCTTTCACCCGATCGGCCAGTTCCTCCGGTTCGCAGAGGATCAGGCTGCGCATGCCGGCCAGTTCCTCCCGCATGACCATGATGTCTTCGGGGTCATAACGGTCGGGATACTGCTCCGACTTAGCGATCGTGTCGCGCAGGTCGGCCATTTTCTTCGCGATCGATCGCAGCTTCTTGAGCAGGGGCTGAATCTTGCTGGTACGCAGACTCAGTTCCTCAATGAGGGTCGCCATCTTGCGCCGACGGGCGGCCAGACGTTTGTGGATGGCTTCGGCCCGGGCTTTGCTGATCCGGCCGGAGGATTCGAACTCCTCCCAATCCAAACGGTTCAGCTCCAACAACCGTTTGACGGTCTTGAGGTTGACGGGGATCCTCGCCGCGATCTTGCCCTTGGCATCGTCCTCGGCGGT
>CAZJCN010000267.1:0-4096 GCA_964544195.1 uncultured Phycisphaeraceae bacterium
TAGGGATTTAGGGGGTGGATGCCTTGATGCCCGGGGACAGGGTTTCTAAGGTTGGTCCTTGTCCGGGGCGAATTGCCGGGAAGGCGGCGTGTGCGGTTTTGAGCGGACCCAAGGGTAGATCCAGTCAATCGTTCGGCGACCACCAGATGCGTGACACGGGCGTGTCCAACGCCACGCTTGTGCTGCGCCTGCTGAAGCTTGGCTGGGCGTACCGCCTGCGGGCGTTAGGGGTGGTGGGATTACAGTTCGTCCTGCTGGCGTTTGCGTTGTCGGGGCTGGGGTTGACCGGAGTAGGCATCGACGTGATCCGGAAGGGGTTGGATCCCACAGCGCCGGACCCGGCGTTCCCTTTCGGCTGGACCCCGCCGGCGGATTGGTCCGCGATGCAGACCGTGTGCCTGGTTGCGGCGATGGTGCTGCTGGTGGCGTCGCTGCGGTTCACGCTGGACTGGTGTGCCCGGTTGGCCAAGGCCAGGCTGGTCCAGCGGATCGTCGTGGACCTGCGGGCACAGGTCTATGACAAGTTGCAGCGACTCAGCTTCAGTTTTTTCGATTCCAACGCCTCCGGCTCGATCATCAACCGAGTCACCTCGGACGTCCAAGCGGTGCGGATGTTTATCGACGGGGTGTTGATCGAGGTGCTGATGCTGCTGATCTCCCTGACGTTTTTCGTCGGGTACATGCTGAGCATCCATGTCTGGCTGACGGTCTGGTGCCTGGCGACCACGCCGATCCTCTGGTTGGTCACGGCGTGGTTTTCGCGACGGGTCCGGCCGGCGTATCGAAGGAACCGGGAGCTGTTCGACCAGGCGGTGCTTCGGCTTTCCGAGAACGTGCAGGGGGTGCACGTGGTCAAGGGCTTTTCCCGCCAGCCGGAAGAAATCGAGAAGTTTCGACAGGCCAATGCGGCGGTGCGTGATCAGAAGCGGTGGATCTTCCGGCAGGTTTCGACGTTTGTGCCGTTGATCGGCTTTATCCCGCAGATCAACCTGGTGGTGTTGATGATATACGGCGGGCATCTGTATATGACCGACCCGACGTTCCGGATCGGCAGCGGGTTTTTCGTGTTTGCAGGGTTGTTGCAGCAGTTTTCATCCCAGGTCGGCAGCATCGCGGTGATCGCCAACAGTGTGCAGATGAGCCTGACCGGGGCGCAGCGCGTCTTCGAGGTGTTGGACATGCCGACGTACGTGACCAGCCCCCCCGACGCCGTTCGTTTGCCCCGGGCGCGCGGCGAGGTGAAGTTGGAGCACGTGACCTTCGGGTATGAACCGGGATCGCCGGTGCTTCACGACATCAACGTGGATGTGAAGCCGGGTGAGACCGTGGCGATATTGGGCGCGACCGGTTCGGGTAAGAGCACGCTGTTGAGCATGATCCCTCGGTTTTACGACCCCCAACAGGGCCGGGTGTTGATCGACGGTCGTGACGTCCGTGAGTACGACCTGGCGGACCTTCGGCGGAACATCGGGCTGGTCTTTCAGGAAAGCTTTTTGTTCAGTAACACGGTGGCAGCCAATATCGCCTTCGGGCATCCGGAAGCCACGCGAGAGCAGATCGAAAAGGCTGCCAAGATCGCGTCGGCGCACGATTTCATCATGGAGCTGGAGCACGGGTATGACACGATCCTGGCCGAGGGCGGGTCGAATCTATCGGGTGGGCAACGTCAGCGTCTGGCGATCGCCCGGGCGGTCCTGCTCGAACCGGCGATCCTGCTGCTGGACGACCCCACCGCGGCGATCGACCCGCAGACCGAGCAGGAGATATTGGAGGCCATGAACGGTGCGATGCAGGGTCGGACCACCTTTGTCGTGGCGCATCGATTGAGCACGCTGCGTCGTGCGGACAAGGTTATCGTGCTGGAACGCGGCCGGATCATCGAGGCCGGGACACACGATGAGCTGATGGCCGCAGAAGGTCATTATCAGTATGCCGCGACGTTGCAGACCGCGGACCACGAAAGCAAGCGCCTGCTCGGTTTGATCGAAGGGGGGTGGTGATATGTCTTCCGCTCCATCATCCGCGCCTGCGAAGACGCTGACGCATGTGGTCCGTGACGAGCGTGAGGCGGACAAGCGCCCGTTGGACTTTCACTTGATCCGGCGTGTCTTGGGTTTACTCAGTAAACATCGTCGGAAGCGCAATCTGCTGATGTTGATGTGTGTGTTGCGATCGATTCAGCTGCCCGCACTCGGTTGGGTGATGGCGGCGGCGATCCACGGGCCGATCATGAAAGGGGACCGTGCGGGAACGCTATGGATCGCGGCTGGTTTTTTACTGCTGGCGATGGTGACGGCGGTTACATTCAGCTTTCGTCAACGGTTCGGGTTGGAGCTTGGAGAGCAGGTTGTCTATGAACTGCGCAACCGGATCTTCGAGCACCTGCAGCGGATGCCGATGCGGTTTTATAACCGTACGAAACTGGGACGGATCATCAGCCGGATGACCAGCGACGCCGAGGCGATCCGTGCCGGGGTCCAGGACGTGCTGTTCGTGTCGATCGTTCAGTTCGGGCAGATGTTCATGGCGGCCACCATCATGCTGCTGTATGACTGGGTGCTGTTTCTGGTTGTGCTGGCGATGGCGCCGGTGTTGTTGGTGATCAGCAATTTCTTCCGTACTCGGCTCAGCGAGGCCTGGCGGAGTATCCAGGAAAGCTACAGCCGGGTGACGGCGACGTTGGCGGAATCGGTGACAGGCATCCGCGTGACGCAGGGATTCGTGCGTGAGGATGTCAACGCGGGGCTGTTCCATGAGCTGGTAGCGGACCATGCGGGTTACAACCTGCGTGCCGATCGGCTGGTCGGGTTGTTCCTGCCGTTGATCGAGCTGAACAACCAGTTGTTCATCAGCGTGTTGTTGCTGTTGGGCGGGTTGAAGGTTTTGGTGGGGTTGCCGATCGGCGGAGGGACGCCGGAGGAGCAGTTCGCGGCGATGTGGGTTTTTTTCTTCATGGCCCCGAACTTTTTCGGGCCCGTGACGATGATCGGTCGGCAGTACAACATGGCATTGACCGCGATGGCTGGTGCGGAACGTGTCTTTGCCCTGCTGGACAGCGAACCGGAGAACCTCGACGATCCGGACGCGATCGACCCACCGACGATTCAGGGTCGGGTGGAGTTCAGGAACGTGGGGTTTGAGTACGAGCCGGGCAAGCCTGTCCTGCACGATATCAATTTCATTGCCGAGCCGGGGCAGACGGTGGCGCTGGTCGGCCACACCGGTAGCGGCAAGAGCACGATCACTAACCTGATCGCCAAGTTTTATTTGCCCACATCCGGACAACTGTTGATCGACGGCATCGATATCCGCAAGATCAAGTCACGGGCATTGGCTAAACAGCTCGGGATCGTGCTCCAGCAGAACTTCCTGTTTACGGGCACGGTGATGGACAACATCCGCATCGGTCGCAGCGACGCGACTGATGAACAGGTGATCGAGGCGGCGCGTCGGCTGGATTGTCTTGACCTGTTCGAGGCGATGCCGCAGGGGTTGGATACACCGGTCGGTGAGCGTGGCGGGAACCTGTCGCTGGGTCAACGGCAACTGGTCTGCTTTACCCGAGCCATGCTCGCGGACCCACGTATCCTGATCCTTGATGAGGCAACCTCCAGCGTAGATACGATGACGGAAGCCCGGATCCAGAAAGCGCTGGCCACGCTGTTGCAAGGCAGGACCAGTTTCGTGGTGGCACACCGGTTGAGTACGATCCGTCATGCCGACGTCGTGTTGGTACTCGATCAGGGACGGATCATCGAGCGTGGCACGCATCCCGAATTGCTCGCCAACGGCGGAACCTACGCCAACCTGTATCGTCAGTTCATCCACGCCAGTGAGGCTTAGAAATACCTGTTTGAACGTTCAATCATTTAGCGGGTACATACTTATATGAACGCGTAGATAACCGCCAGTGAAAACCATGCAATGACCGAGATGTTTGATAATATTGGGCTGTACTTCTCAAGGCGGGGCTTTTCATGCCAGTAATAGGTAAAGTGAAAAGTTAAACTAAGGAATATGTAAAAGAACATGCCCGCCACGGCGGCTGAGCCATCCACCCAATAGAAAGCAGGCTTGTTTAATGTCCAACTTACTA
>CAZJCN010000268.1:0-4088 GCA_964544195.1 uncultured Phycisphaeraceae bacterium
ACAGCGTGTAGTTCTGACTGAACTCGAAGTTCTTCAACTTCATCTTCTTCATCGCACCGACACGGATCAGGTTCAGACCTGCAAAGCACCAGCACCTGCCCGAGCTTTTCTGATTCGTTACCTCCCAGTCATCGAGATGATGACTGAAGGTGTGATCCGTACTCGTCACCACCTCACGGTTCAACGCCACGTCGTCCACCGGCGTCTGCGTCACCGCGTTCTGCATCAGTTTGTTGCGGGGATCGGCATCAAATTCCCGGCGCAGATCCGCCAGAACCGACTCATTCAAACCGCCTGATTCAGAAGCACACGACACTTCAGAAGAGATGCTGGACACGCCTGACTCCTTGGATTCACAGTCGACCAGATGCGCCACCAATATACCCGCCTAAAACAAAACCTGCCCGAACAACAGATTCAGGTCAATGGCATATTAAGTGCATAGACACAGCCAGCATCACGGGATGCGACCATGGCGATGCAACTCAGTTGAAAACACGGCTTAAACTAAACAAGCATCCCGGACAGGTTCTCCAGCCCAATCCGGGCGGATTCCATCGGGCTCTGCTTCCAGTTGCTGTCCTGCTCTACGATCAGGTACTTGACGCCACAAGACTCAGCAGCACCGATCAACGTGTCGAAATCCAATACACCTGTGCCGACCTCGGCAAAGCCTTTTTCAGGTGTATCGTCCATGTCCTTGACGTGAAGCAGGGGCAGCCGGCCGGCCAGCTTCTTCATCCATTGCAACGGATCATCGCCCGCCTTGGCGACCCAGTACAGGTCCAGCTCCGATTGCAGTTTGTCTGATCCGAACAACACATCGATGCCTCGCCGCCCCGATGAGTCCGTCCCCCACTCGAAGTCGTGATTGTGGTAGCACAAAGTCAAGCCCGATTCGGCCAATGTGTCGGCGACCCTTTCAAGATCCTGAACGAGCTTGGCGTAGTCTCCCCGTTCAGATTCATCCAGATACGGACAGATGACGTAGTCATAGCCGAACAATTTTGCCCGTGCGATCACGTCAGACACATCGTTGAGCAGACAATGCAGCGGCTCGTGAGCCGAGATCGCGGTCAGACCGTGTTTATCCATAAGATCCTTGAACTGTTGGGACGAATGGCCGTAAAGCCCCGCCAACTCGACGTAGCGGTACCCCATCGAAGCCACCTGAGCCAGCCCGGCGTCGAGATCCTCCGCCAAAGACTCACGGACCGTGTACAGTTGCAAAGCGATCGGCAGCCCCATACTTATCTCCTTCCCTAAAAGAAACGCCCACCGGTACACAGCGAACGTTTCAAGCGTGTGAAACATTGAAACCGGAAAAGAACGCTAAGCCCTAAATTAGTCCCACCGGCCATCCCCGACAAGACGATATGACGATGTAACAGATTTACATTTGGATGGCTATATCAATTCTCTCAGTCCAATGATCCGGCATGCATCAGATGAATCTGAGGTCGCATTTCCTGATCAGTATCTATAACATAGCGGCTTGGCGTAGCAAAACGATGCTGGCTTCAAGCCCCGTAGATAACCAAGTAGAGAAAACGACTCCACATCAGCCTATGTACGCCAACCGCCGCCAAACTCAACAAGTATTGTTATTAAGGGACTTATCAACATCCAAGATGTTTTTTTCAATACAAATAATGCTCTCGACAGGCGAGGTCTAGGGCGTTACATTCGAGCTTTGTCTGATGCGTATGATCAGCTGAGCTACACGACCAAAAGGACCGGCCAGGGATGGCGACCCGCAACATACACACCAAGCCTTTCATTCACCTGCATGTCCACAGCCAGTATTCCCTGCTGGATGGGGCCTGCCGGATCAAGGATATGGTCCACAGGGCCAAGGAATTGGACCAGCCCGCTCTGGCGATTACGGATCATGGCTGCCTGTTCGGTGCGATCGACTTCTACACCCAAGCCGTGGCCGCCGGCGTGAAACCGATCATCGGGATCGAAGCTTACATGGCCGCCGATTCCCGCAAGAATCGGACCGCCACCGGCGTCAAAGACGGCGGTTACCACCTCTTGCTGCTGGCTCAGAACCACACCGGTTACCGAAACTTGCTGAAACTCGCGTCCATCGCCTACACCGAAGGCTTCTACTACAAACCCCGGATCGACAAAGAGGTTCTTGCCCAGCACGCCGAGGGCCTGATCTGTACCAGCGCCTGCCTCGGCGGGGAAATCCCCTCGGCATTGATGAAAGACGACCGTAAGCGCGCCAAACAGCTCGCTGAAACCTACCTCGAACTGTTCGGCCCCGACCGATTCTTCATCGAACTTCAGAAACACATCCCTGAGCAGGATCAGGTCAATCCCGAACTGATGGATCTCGCCGACCGCCTGGGGATCGGTTGTGTTGCGACCAACGACGTTCACTTCCTGCTGGAAGAAGACCACGCGCCGCATGACGCGCTCTGCTGTATCTCCACCAGCAAGCTCGTAAGCGATGAAAGCCGGATGAAATATCCGACCCAGCTCTATCTCAAAAGCAGCGAACAGATGTACAGGGCGATGGACCACCCCAAGTGGACCGAAGCCTGTGAAAACACGCTGCGCATCGCTGAGATGTGTGAGCTGGAGCTGGACTTCAGCGCCAACCATGCCCCCGTGGTCAAGATCGACACGAAAGGGGCGATATCCGGCAAAACCGCCAACACCCCCGCCGCAAAAAGTCAGAACGACACGCCATACCCGCTGGGTTCCACCGAGTGGTACAAGGACTTCTGCTCGCAGTTCGAGCTTAAACCTTTCGACGCGACGAAAGATAAGAATCTCTCCGCCGAACAGCTCAAAGCCCAGTGTGACCAGGCCTTGCGAGAACTGTGCGAGGCCGGGCTGATCTGGCGCTACGGGGAGGACGGGATCACCGACGAGATTCGTGCCCGACTCGACCGTGAACTGAAAATCCTTGCGGATAAATCCATCTCCGCCTACTTCCTCATCGTCTGGGACTTCGTCAACGAAGCAAGGCGACGCGGTATACCGGCTAACGCCCGTGGGTCCGGTGTCGGGACCATGGTGGGGTATGTGCTGGGACTTTCCAATGCCTGCCCGGTCAAATACGGGCTGCTGTTCGAGCGGTTCACGGACCCCGATCGGTCCGAGTATCCCGACATCGACATCGACATCTGTCAGGACGGCCGACAGGAGATCATTGACTACGTCCGTCAGAAGTACGGGCACGTGGCACAGATCATCACGTTCGGAACGCTCAAGGCACGGGCCGCCATCCGAGACGTCGGCAGGGTGATGAATATTCCCTTACCCGAGGTAAACAAGGTCTGCGAGTTGATCGGTGACGGCTTGGGCATCACCTTGGAAAAGGCCCTGCAACAGGAACCGGAACTCGCCAAGCTCTACAAAGAGAATCCGACCTACAAACGGATGATCGACACCGCCATGCGGCTTGAAGGCCTGGCCCGACATGCCGGCGTCCACGCGGCCGGTGTCGTCCTCGCGACACAACCGCTGGACAACATCATCCCGCTGTACCAGCCACCGGGGACTGACCAGCTCGTCACTCAATGGGACGGCCCAACGGTCGAGAAAGTCGGCCTGCTTAAAATGGACTTCTTGGGACTGCGCACCCTGTCCATTATCGAGCGAGCCAAACAACTGATCCGACAGACGCTGGACGATGATGCGATCCAAAACGCCATCCGTGCAGGGGTACAACATCGCTCCCTAAACGGCACTACCGAACAGCGGCAAGACGCTACTGCAAACGCGGATTCCAGCCGCAACACCATCCCGGCAGACCCGCTTGACCTGGACCGTCTTGCTTACGACGACCCCAACGTCTTCGCTCTGTTCCAACGCGGCGAAACGGCTGGGGTGTTCCAGTTTGAATCCGGGGGGATGCGCAACCTGCTGATGGCGATGAAGCCGGACCGGCTGGAAGACCTGATCGCCGCCAACGCGCTCTATCGACCGGGCCCAATGGAGCTGATCCCCAATTACAACAACCGAAAACACGGCCGCGAACCCGTCCCCAGTGTTCACCCCATCGTGGACCGCCTGACCAAAGAGACCTACGGCATCATGGTCTACCAGGAACAGGTCATGCAGGTCGT
>CAZJCN010000269.1:0-4051 GCA_964544195.1 uncultured Phycisphaeraceae bacterium
CGCCTGACCGCGTGTGACCGTCTTCACCCGGGTCGCCCGGGCTAAAAACCTGAACTTTTTGACACACGGATAGACACCCATACTGGAGATCTGCCATGTCCGTTAACCGCAGAGCTTTTACCCTCATTGAACTGTTGGTCGTCATCTCGATCATCGCGCTGCTGGTCGGGATCCTCCTGCCGGCGCTGGGCGCGGCGCGCGACGCGGCCAAGACCATGGCCTGCCTGAGCAACCAACGCCAAATCGGCGTGATGCACACCATCTACGCGACCGAGAACGATCAGTTTATTGTTCCCCTTGCGATGTGGAGCGATGGAACCCGCCCACCGTTTTTTTTCGCTTACCGGGCCTTGGCATTGAGGCTGTCCCAAGGAACGAGTGCAAATATCGGAAACATATTCTGGTTCGAGGTCCTCAACTTGGAACAGCGTGGGGAGACCCGGGGACCCACCGGAGCTACAGCAAATAGAAGTAAATTCTTTAATAATACCTTCACCTGCCCGTCCTTCCTCAGCAATTACCCGGTCTACGCCGATCCTTCGGTGCCGCCCGGCAGCTCCGACAAGTTCGGGATTGGGATGAACCGGTACCTGCTGGGCAAGATCGACCCACAGGCTGGTAAGCCCAATTTTGTTCCAAACACCGATAGTGATCCCAAATACAATCCCTTTGGGTACGATACGCAAGGCAGCACCCGTCTGTTGACGAGCTATTGGCGGTTCGACGACGCGGTTGCGGCCAGCTCCCGCGGGCTGCTTGCCGACAGTAACGAATGGCATGTGAGCCCGTATGTCAGCGGCAAGAATATCGGGTGGGACAAGGAGAGGGATAGCATTTCCGACCCCGATGTCCCCGTTTGGAACACCGGCGACGTTGAACGTCACCGGGGCGAGAAGATCAACGTGACCATGATGGACGGTAGCGCATCAAGTATGTCCAAAAATGATGCAGCGCTGGCGATGCGTGATCCCGACGGTCGTAAGGGATTAGTTTACGACGAAAATATCGAGAAAAGGTATGCCGGTGGTGTTGGTGGTAACTAATCTAATCCGCTTCAGCAATGCCCGGCCTGGGCGGGTTTCGCAATAAATTAGCTAATTGCGCCGTTTATTTGTTAACTGTTCAGCGGTTGCCAAGGCGAACCGATCCCACACTTGGCCGAACGCTATCCTGATAATAAAATAGCAAGAATATGTTATATTTTAGTTGCCGTTACATTTCTAAGTACTCTTTATCTGAAAGGGTCGTGAAAATGGTGCCTTGTTCGATTAGGGGGTTTATGCAGTTTCTTGCTTTGATAAGCACTGTCAGCGTGCAGGCAATGCTGTTGTCGGGTGTTGCAAATGCCGAAATTATAACCGGTGATAACGGTGACAATGGCGTGGGATCCGGTGAAGACGGGGGCGACGGTCAGCCGGCTATCTCACAATCTCTGGACCCAAGTAACACTGCGTTAGGTGGCCACGGTGGTGGTGGTGGGTCGGGAGACCCGCCGGGAAGCGGGGGTAACGGCGGCTTGGCGATAGCTACAGCCTCGCAAACCGCGACCGCCTATGGGGGCTCCGGAGGGGGAGGCGGCCGAACTTATCCTTCTGATGTGTCAGGAGCAAGCGGTGGCGCGGCGGGGGATGCCTATGCGACAGCTTCCGGCTCTGGCAGGGTAAGTGCTATGGCCGTTGGCGGTGGCGGCGGATATGGCAGTGAAGATGAACCTTATGAGCAATTTGAAGGAACCGGCAGGGCTGGGGGCTATGCCCAAGCCTTCGCCGATGCCGTTGCGACTTCCTCCAGCGGTGTTTATGTGACCGTAGAAGCCCAAGGCGGTAATGGTGGAAGTGGCGTGCCGGCGGGCAGAGGCGGACAAGCCTCGGCCTCCGCAACAGGAAAGTCTGACTTTGGCGGGCTGGTGCAAGTCGTTGCGACACAAACGGGAGGGGACGGCGGCGCAGCTCAGTTTGTTGTGGATGATGAAGGTGATGCTACGTCGGGAGGAACGGGGGGCGATGGTGCGGAGTCGATTATGATCAACTTCGTGGACGGGTACAGTCAAAAGCCGCAGGGTGGTTCAGTGCCCGGCGCTGTCAGCCTGACACAGATAGCGAAGGGTGGAAACGCCGGGCATGCGGGCGTTTGGATCGATCAAACCGATTCATCCCCCTCTTTCAACACCCCCGGTGTGGCGGGCAACGCGACCTCAACGATCAATCACTTCAGCACGCATGGCGAAGCCGATTATTTTGCGGAAACGGAGGCCTGGGGCGGCGCAGGTGGGGTCTCCAGCGGCACCGTGATTGCAACCCCCGGTGGCCAAGCGACCGCGAGTACAACACTTCAAGCCGACTCCCAGATGAGTTCGAATACCGTTATTCGAACGCAAGCCGAAGCATTTGGAGGGGAAGGCGGCTTTAATCAAACGATTAACGGATTTAGTGGTATCGCCGGACAGGGGGGAGCAGCCGAAGCAAACGCCTACTCCGAAGCCATTAACGGGAATGCCTATGCCAAAGCAACGGCCAAGGGAGGCGCAGGAGGAGATGCGTTCTTCGGTGCAAGTGGCGTTGCCGGCATCGGCGGCAGTGCCAACGCTGAGGCCACGGCCATTACGGTCACCGGTACGGCCACCTCTGAAGCCACGGGCATCGGTGGCATCGGTGGCAGTGGAGGCGTTGGAGGCGGCGCGCTGGGAGGAGTCGCCTCCGCCGAGGCGACTGTCAAAGCAGGCGCCGTCACCCTTTCTGTCTACGACGTAGCTTCCAACGGCGGCACCGCGTACGCCAAAGCCTCGCTCACAGCGCCGGTGAATGGAAACACAACGGTGCCAAATATACTTTCCCGTCTGTTCATTGACAGTTCCACACCTCATACGATTTCGACATCGGGCGGGGGAGCGATCACTTTTAGCAAAGAGACGGGCGTCGAGATCAAGACCTCCGGCGGTTCCCATGTGATCAATGTACCCGTCATCTTTGCAGACGATACGACAGTGACCGTTGAGGCCACAACCGACATGCTGGTTTTAGCCGGGACCACGACGTTTACACCCGACGTATTGCTCACCAAAGCCGGTGCGGGAGAACTCACTTTCAGCCAAGACGTTGATATGTCAGATATCGACCTGAGATTAGTGATGGAGTCAGGTACCTTTACATCAAACAAGCCACAATTCGGGATGTCCGGTTCGGCTGAGATTGCAGGGCTTCTGGACTTGGGTCTGGTAGATGGCTTTGAACCGAATATTGGAGATAGCTTTATGATTCTGGAAGCCCTTGGCGGACTCACAGGAAAGTTCAACGAGGTGCGATTCCCAAGGGTGGATAACCTGTCGTTTGGTATCCGCTACCTCACCGGCGTGAGCGAACTACATGTGGAACTCGAAGGCGACCTTAACGGCGACGGGTATGTCGGTATCGATGACCTAAGTATTGTATTTAGCAATTGGAATGCTTCGGTCGACGCCGGGGTGCTGCTGCAAGGTGACCCGTCTGGTGACGGCTTTGTGGGCATCGCGGATTACAATATCGTGTTGGGTAACTGGAACGCTGGGACGCCGCCGATTGCGGGGCTTGCGATTCCTGAGCCTGCTACCAGCTTCTTTATAGCAATCGGCAGTTTTTTAGCAGTTAGTCGGTGCAGGGGTTTGAATTGATGAATGAGACGTCTTGGGACTGAAATAGCTTAATGATGTATTTCGGCGGCACGCATCACGCGTGTCGTCGCTTTCATAAACCCTCGGCAAGGATCTGGGGCTGACCATGTCTGATACCTCGGTTGACGCTCGATTGATCGAATACCTGGTGATCGGAGGCTACCTGGCGGTGCTGGTCGCCGTCGGGTTCGTCTTCAAGAAGTTCAATTCCAACGTCAGCGATTATTTCCGCAACGGCTGCAAGGGAACGTGGTGGCTGGTCGGGTCCAGCGCGTTCATGACCTCGTTCAGCGCGGTGACCTTCACCGCCATGGCCGGCGCCGCGTTTGAGAGCGGATTCGGCGTGACGATCATCTTCATCGGCAACGCCATCGGCTTCTTTCTGGGCTTCCTGTTCCTGGCGCC